>NZ_WIWH01000011.1:0-124075 GCF_009600035.1 Pseudomonas sp. FSL R10-2964
AGGCGGTGGACATCCTCGAGAGTGCCGCGCAGGCCTTGCAGCGCTGGCTCAGTGCACCCGACAGCCTGGCGCCGCTGCCGGTACGCGGACCGTTCTGACGGCCACCGGTACGACCCGCTGGCGCAGCGCCAGTGCCTGCGCCCTGGGCCGGAGCCCCCGGACGACGGCCACGGCTCTAGTTGTTCTTGTTCTGGTACGGGCTGACGTAATCAGCGCGGTTACCAAAGTTATCCACATCGTCATCACGGAACTCGTCCGGCGCACGATTGGCGTCGGCACGCGGAGCAGGCTGACGCTGTTCACGGGCAGGCTGAGCTTCGCGCGGCTTTTGCTCACGAGCTGGACGCTCGCTGCGAGCAGCTGCCGGCTTTTCTTTGCTCTTTTCCTTGCCCTTGTCTTTACGACCGCCGCCACCGCCCGGGTTACCCGGACCGTCGCCCCGCGGGCCGCGCGGCGGGTTGCGCGGGTTACGCACATCCGGACGCTCGCGTACTTCAGGCTTTTCAGCTTCAACCGTGCTCGAGTCAAAACCCATCAGGTCGCCATCGGCGATTTTCTGTTTGGTCATGCGCTCGATGCTTTTCAGCAGTTTTTCTTCGTCCGGCGCTACCAGCGAGATCGCCTCGCCCGAACGACCGGCACGGCCAGTACGGCCGATACGGTGAACGTAATCTTCGTCGACGTTTGGCAGCTCGAAGTTGACCACATGCGGCAGCTGGTCGATGTCCAGGCCACGCGCGGCAATGTCGGTCGCTACCAGAATGCGTACGGTACCGGCCTTGAAGTCGGCCAGGGCTTTGGTGCGCGCGTTCTGGCTCTTGTTACCGTGGATGGCCACAGCGCTGAGGCCGTGCTTGTCCAGGTACTCGGCCAGGCGGTTTGCACCGTGCTTGGTACGGGTGAAGACCAGAACCTGTTCCCAGGCGCCAGCGGTGATCAGGTGCGCCAGCAAGGCACGCTTGTGCGTGGCAGGCAGACGGAACACGCGTTGCTCGATACGCTCGACCGTGGTGTTAGGTGGCGTTACTTCGATGCGTTCCGGGTTGCGCAGCAGCTTGCCGGCCAGATCGGTGATGTCCTTGGAGAACGTCGCCGAAAACAGCAGGTTTTGACGCTTGGCCGGCAGACGAGCGAGGACTTTTTTCACGTCATGGACAAAGCCCATGTCGAGCATACGGTCGGCTTCGTCGAGTACCAGGATTTCAACGTGGGACAGGTCAACACTGCCTTGACCGGCCAGGTCGAGCAAACGACCGGGGCAGGCAACCAGTACGTCAACACCACGGGCCAGGGCCTGAACCTGCGGGTTGGTGCCCACACCGCCAAAAACACAGGCGCTCACGAACTTCAGGTCGCGGGCATAGAGCTTGAAGCTCTCATGCACCTGGGCGGCGAGTTCGCGGGTAGGCGTCAGGACCAGCACGCGTGGTTGGCGTGGGCCGTGGCGCTGGGATTTGTCCGGGTGGCCATTGGGAAACAGCTTTTCCAGAATCGGAAGAGCGAAGCCACCGGTTTTACCAGTACCTGTCTGTGCCGCAACCATCAGGTCGCGACCTTGCAACACGGCGGGAATGGCCCGCTGTTGCACCGGAGTAGGCTCGGTATAGCCCGCAGCTTCAATGGCGCGGACTAAAGCCTCGGAGAGACCGAGGGAAGCAAAGGACATGAGAAATCCTGTTCTAGTTAGGGCTTGGCCCAAAGGGATAGTCTTGCCTGGCGTGAATGGCGTTTAAGATGACGCAATCCCGTCCGGTCCTGCTCCAGTCCTGAAGGCCCATTCATGCCGCTCGCGCTGGCTGAGAGCTGCGCCGTAACGGGAGGTTGAATGCCTTGTACAAGGACGAGCGGCCGGGCGTAAGCCTGGCGGAAAAACCGGAGTATAACAGAGCAATCACGACGCGCCGATTTCATGCTGCCCAACGGCTTTAAACCCATGTGGGAGCGGGCTTGCTCGCGATGCATACGACGCGCATCCCTTGACGGACCGCAGCGATGCCATCGCGGGCAAGCCCGCTCTTACAAAGGCAGATCAGCGCGGCAGCTTGAGGTTGTTCCAGATCGCCAGGCTCGGATCAGCCTGGTTCAGGGTGTAGAAGTGCAACCCCGGGGCGCCGCCGTCGAGCAGGCGTTCGCACATTTCGCTGATGACCTGCTCACCAAATGCCTGGATGCTCTGCGTGTCGTCGCCGTAGGCTTCAAGTTGCTTGCGGATCCAGCGCGGGATTTCAGCGCCACAGGCGTCAGAGAACCGCGCCAGCTTGCTGTAATTGGTGATCGGCATGATGCCCGGCACCACAGGAATCATCACTCCCGCTGCTTGTACGCGCTCGACAAAACGGAAGTAACTGTCGGCGTTGAAGAAGTACTGGGTGATGGCACTGTCAGCGCCAGCATGGGCCTTGCGCACGAAGTTGTTGATATCGTCTTCGAAGTTGCGCGCTTGCGGGTGCATTTCCGGGTAAGCCGCCACTTCGATATGGAAGTGGTCACCGGTTTCTTCACGAATGAAGCTCACCAGGTCATTGGCATAGCGCAGTTCGCCGCTGGCCATGCCCATGCCCGAAGGCAGGTCGCCACGCAGCGCAACGATGCGCTTGATGCCCGCGGCCTTGTACTGGGCCAGCAGGCCGCGCAAATCGGCCTTGCTGTCACCCACGCAGGACAGGTGCGGAGCAGCAGGTACTTTTACTTCGCTCTCCAGTTGCAGCACGGTATTGATCGTGCGGTCACGGGTCGAGCCACCGGCACCGTAGGTGCAGGAGAAGAAATCCGGGTTGTAGGTCGCCAGCTGGCGAGCCGTGTTCATCAGTTTTTCATGTCCAGCATCGGTCTTGGTCGGGAAGAACTCGAAGCTGTAACGACGGTCTTGAGACATGGGAATACCCTGGCGTGCGCGAGGGGGGCATGGACAACCCCTGACGCTGAACTTTCACACAAAAAAAAGGCGGTCAGTGCAAGCCTGACCGCCTTTCTTTAATCAGTAACGGTAGGTTTCTGGCTTGAACGGGCCTTCGACGGTGACGCCGATGTAGTCAGCCTGTTGCTTGGTCAGTTGCGTTACAACGCCACCGAAACCACGAACCATTTCCAGGGCCACTTCTTCGTCCAGCTTCTTCGGCAGCACTTCTACGGTCAGACGCTCGGCTTGAAGCTCGGCTGGCAGGTCAGCGTACTTCTGGGCGAACAGGAAGATCTGCGCCAGCACCTGGTTGGCGAACGAACCGTCCATGATGCGGCTTGGGTGACCTGTGGCGTTGCCCAGGTTAACCAGACGGCCTTCAGCCAGCAGGATCAGGTAGTCATCGTTCTGTGGGTCGAATTCGCCCAGGCCAGTACGGTGAACCTTGTGAACCTGTGGCTTCACTTCTTCCCATGCCCAGTTTTTGCGCATGAAAGCGGTGTCGATTTCGTTGTCGAAGTGACCGATGTTGCACACCACAGCGCGTTTTTTCAGCGCGGCCAGCATGTTCTTGTCGCACACGTTGACGTTACCGGTGGTGGTCACGATCAGGTCGATCTTGCCCAGCAGCGCAGCGTCGATGCTGGCAGCGGTGCCATCGTTCTGGCCGTTGATGAACGGCGAAACCACTTCAAAACCGTCCATGCAGGCTTGCATGGCGCAGATCGGGTCAACTTCGGACACTTTAACGATCATGCCTTCCTGACGCAGGGACTGGGACGAACCCTTGCCCACGTCACCGTAGCCGATAACCAGTGCCTGCTTGCCGGACAGCAGGTGGTCAGTACCACGCTTGATGGCATCGTTCAGGCTGTGACGGCAGCCGTACTTGTTGTCGTTTTTGCTTTTGGTGACCGAGTCGTTCACGTTGATCGCAGGGATCATCAGCTCGCCTTTGGCCAGCATGTCCAGCAGACGGTGAACACCGGTGGTGGTTTCTTCAGTCACGCCGTGGATCTTTTTCAGCATGGCCGGGTATTTCTTGTGCAGCAGCTCGGTCAGGTCGCCGCCGTCGTCGAGGATCATGTTGGCATCCCATGGCTCGCCATCTTTAAGGATGGTTTGCTCCAGGCACCACTCGTACTCTTCTTCGGTTTCGCCTTTCCAGGCGAAGACCGGGATACCGGCAGCAGCGATAGCGGCAGCAGCCTGATCCTGAGTCGAGAAGATGTTGCACGACGACCAACGCACTTCGGCACCCAGGGCAACCAGGGTTTCGATCAGTACGGCAGTCTGGATAGTCATGTGGATGCAACCCAGAATCTTCGCGCCCTTGAGCGGTTGTTCTGCTGCATAACGGCGACGCAGGCCCATCAGGGCAGGCATTTCGGACTCGGCGATAAAGGTTTCGCGGCGGCCCCATTGGGCGAGGGACATATCGGCGACTTTAAAGTCGTTAAAACCTGCAGGCGTGTTTACAGCGCTCATCAAGAGCCTCCATTCGTTTAATCGCGAATGGGCGCCGTTGTGCGTTTAGTGCCTGCCCAGGGAGCCCTGAACAAACAACGCCCCATCCGAGCCTGACAGGTTGAACCTGCTGCAGCGCCCCTCGGACAGGTGGCGGGAACGGTACCGGGTAAAAATGACCGTTTTGAAGCGAGGGGCATTATAGCCATCCGCGCCGATGTTCCCAAGGATTTATCCACGGCATTTTGATTTGCCTAATCGAGACCATAGTCGAAGCTTAATAGAGCTGAGTGCCGTGGTCTGACATCATGGTCGGCATCTAAGGCAAGACGGTCAGGAGCGAATATGAATTTTCACACCCGCAAATGGGTTAAACCCGAAGACCTCAACCCCAACGGCACCCTGTTCGGTGGCAGCCTGCTGCGCTGGATCGACGAAGAAGCCGCGATTTACGCCATCGTCCAGCTGGGCAACCAGCGTGTGGTGACCAAGTACATCTCCGAAATCAACTTCGTCAGTGCCTCGCGCCAGGGCGACATCATCGAACTGGGCATCACCGCCACCGAGTTCGGCCGCACCTCGATCACCCTGACCTGCGAAGTGCGCAACAAGATCACCCGCAAAAGCATCCTGACTGTGGACAAGATGGTTTTCGTCAACCTGGGTGAAGACGGCCTGCCGGCGCCGCACGGGCGTACCGAGATCAAATACGTCAAGGACCAGTTCCAGGATGACAGCCAGGCTTGATTAGCCGCGTTGTTGCACGGTACCTGTAGCAGCTGCCGAAGGTCTGAAGGGAATTTTAACTGTGGGAGCGAGCCTGCTCGCGAACGACTTTCGCGAGCAGGCTCGCTCCCACAGGGAGGGTTGACCGGCAACAGAGTATCTACAGGTCAAGAGTGAACAGCTACAGTCCATGCGTGTCGTACCTTCACACGCCCACGGTTCTGGAGCCTTATGGACACTCAAAATTCAGGCAAAACCCCCAACCTGACGGCTGAAGAAAAGCACGAGGTCAGCAAAAACCAGCCACCGCGCGCCGCGGTGCTGCACGAAATCATCCGCCAGCAGGGCGATCTGGAACTGGAGCGCAGCATCGCCGCCCTGTTCTGGTCGGCACTGGCCGCCGGGTTGACCATGGGCCTGTCCCTTATGGCCATGGGCCTGCTCAACTCACGCCTGCCCGACGGCGACGGGTTCAAGGTCATCGCCAGCTTCGGTTATTGCGCAGGCTTTCTGGCGGTCATTCTCTCCCGCCAGCAACTGTTCACCGAAAACACCCTGACTGCCGTTCTGCCGATCATGAGCAAACCCACACTCAACAATTTCGGGCGGCTGCTGCGGCTGTGGGCGGTGGTGCTGGTGGGCAACCTGATGGGCACCCTGCTGGTGGCCTATGTGATGCTGCATTTGCCGATTTTCGACACGCAGACCGACAAGGCCTTTCTGGAAATCGGCCGCAAGGTCATGGAAAACGACGCCAGCCAGATGTTCGCCAAAGGCATTATCTCGGGCTGGATGATTGCCACCATGGTGTGGATGATCCCGTCCATGGAAAGCGCCAAGATGTGGATCATCATCCTCATCACCTACCTGATGGCCCTGGGTGACTTCACCCATATCGTGGTCGGTACGGCCGAGGTGTCGTATCTGGTGTTTGCTGGCGAGTTGCCCTGGAAGGACTTCTGGCTGATCTTTGCCGGCCCCACCCTGGCCGGCAATATCATTGGTGGCAGCTTTATCTTCGCCCTGATCAGCCACGCGCAGATCCGCAGCGACACCCAGAAGCCCAAGCAGGAGGTTCAGTAGCCCCGAGTCAGATCACATAATGGGCGATGGCCACAAAGTGCAGCAGGCTGCCGGCGATCACAAACAGGTGCCAGATGCCGTGGGCATGGCGCAGACGGTGGTCGAGGGCAAAAAAGATGATCCCCACGGTGTACATCACCCCGCCGGTGGCCAGCCATACAAAGCCTGCGGTACCCAGCGCTGCCAGCAAGGGCTTGACGGCCACCAGTACAATCCAGCCCATGACCGCGTAGATAACGATGGACAGGATGCGGGCTTCGGAGCGCGGTTTGATCTCTTGCAGCATGCCGATCACCGCCATTCCCCACACGATGCCAAACAACGACCAGCCCCAGGGGCCGTGCAGCGTGACCAGGCAAAACGGCGTGTAACTGCCGGCGATCAGCAGGTAAATGGAGAGATGATCGAACTTCTGCATGATCACCTTGGAGCGCCCGCGCACGCTGTGGTACACGGTGGATACGCTGTACAACAGCACCAGCGTGACACCATAAATGGCCACACTGACAATCTTCTGCGGACTACCGTCCAGGCAGGCCATTACCAACAACCAGATACTGCCTATTGCTGCCGCCACGGCACCCACCAGATGGGTCCAGGCGTTGAGTTTTTCCCCGTGATACATGTGCAAGATCCTCAAGAGCCGATAGTGCGACTGTGTCACCTGGTTATGAGATAAGGGTCAAGGTTGCGAGGTTAAAGGGCAATGCGGCGTTCGTCGAGCAGGGCAACCTGCACCCACAGGTTTTGCAGTGTTCACCGAATTCGGGGCCTGCCACTGAACTCTGTGGGAGCGGGCTTGCTCGCGATAGCAGCACCGCGGTTTATCTGACTGAGCGCATCGCCTGCATCGCAGGCAAGCCAGCTCCCACACGTTTTGCAGTGTTCCCAGAATTCGGGGCCTGCCACGAAACTCTGTGGGAGCGGGCTTGCTCGCGATAGCAGCACCGCGGTTTAACTGACTGACCGCATCGCCTGCATCGCAGGCAAGCCAGCTCCCACAGGTTTTGCAGTGTTCCCAGAATTCGGGGCCTGCCACGAAACTCTGTGGGAGCGGGCTTGCTCGCGATAGCAGCACCGCGGTTTAACTGACTGACCGCATCGCCTGCTCGCGAGCAAGCCAGCTCCCACAGGTTTTGCAGTGTTCACCGAATTCGGGGCCTGCCACTGAGCTCTGTGGGAGCGGGCTTGCTCGCGATAGCAGCACCGCGGTTTAACCGACTGACCGCGTCGCCTGCTCGCGAGCAAGCCAGCTCCCACAAGTGCTGCTTAATCCGCGCTGCCCCGCACCAACCGTTCCAGCGCCAGCAAGTCCGGGATTTTCGCCACATGATCGCCCACCTGTACCGCCGCGCGCTCCAGCGGGCACAGCGGCACGTCGACAAAGCTCAACTGGCTGTCGACCTTGTAGGAGCGCGGGATGCCCTGAATCACCATGGCCATGAATTTGAAATCCGGGTCACCACCCAGCGTGTTGAGGATGACGATCCGCGCCCGCTCACCGATCACCAGTGGCCCGCCGCATGCCGCTTCAAAGCTGATCAACGGCAGTTGGTGGTCGCGCCAGGTAATCTGGCGCAGGTGCCAGGGCGGGGAGTCGCTGCTGGGCTCGCCGCGCTGCCAGCCGATAAGCTCGGCAATGGCCACATTGGGCAGCAATAGATAGCGATCTGCTAGCGGCAGCAGCAAGCCGGTCAGGCTGCCCACGCGATGGTCAAGCATGGAAGTTGCTCCAGTAGGCAATGCGCTCCAGCAGCACGGACTCTTGATAAGGTTTGCCCAGGTAGTCGTTGACGCCAATGGCCATCGCCCGGTTCTGGTGTTTTTGCCCGGTGCGCGAGGTGATCATGATGATCGGCAGGTCCTTGAGGCGCGGGTCGTTACGCACGCGGGTAGCCACTTCGAAGCCGTCCATGCGCGGCATTTCAATGTCCAGCAGCATCAGGTCAGGGGTGTGCTCTTCCAGTACGCTCATGGCGTCGACCCCGTCCTTGGCCGTGATGACGTTCATGCCGTTGCGCTCCAGCAGGCGGCTGGTGACTTTGCGCACGGTGACCGAGTCGTCCACCACCAGTACCAGCGGCGGGCGCACGGCCGGGGTGAATTCCAGGGCGCCCACCGCCTCGTGCTGCGCCCGCTGCAACGGCTGACGCGCCTGATGGGCACGGATATAGGCCGGCAGGTCGAGGATCAGCACCACCCGCCCGTCCCCCAGAATGGTCGCGCCCGACAGGCCCTGTACCCCGGTAAATTGCGGGCCGAGGCTCTTGACCACAATCTCCCGCGAACCCAACAGCGCATCCACCTGCAACGCCACGCGCTGGTCCTGGCAATGCACCAGCAGCACCGGCAGCGAATGGCTTTCGCCCACCAGCTTGGGTTTGCCCACGGTTTGCAGCAACTCGCCCAGGTAACGCAGCTCGTAGGTTTGCCCACCGTAGTGATAAAGCGGCGGGTTGAGCTGGTAGTAGCCTTCCAGCTCGTTGGGCATGACGCGCACCACACCTTCAACGGTGTCGAGGGCAATGGCGTATTGTTCGTCTGCGCACTGCACCATCAGAGCCCGGTTGAGCGACACGCTGAAGGGCAGGCGAATCTGAAAATGCACGCCCTGGCCCGCCACCGAATCGATGGTCATGCTGCCGCCCAACTGGCGCACCTCTTCATGTACCACGTCCATGCCGACGCCACGCCCGGAGATCTGGGTGATTTTTTCGGCCGTGGAAAACCCGGGCTGCAGGATGAACTGCAGCACCTCACGATCGCTGATGCTTGCTTCAGGGTTCAGCAAGCCACGCAGGATGGCTTTGCGGCGCACGGCTTCCAGCGGCACTCCCGCGCCATCGTCGTGCATGTCGAATACTACGTCGCCGCCTTCATAGGACAGTTCCAGGCTGATCAGCCCCTGCTCCGGTTTGCCGCTGGCATGGCGCACGTCGGCCGGTTCCAGGCCATGGTCGACGGCATTGCGCAGCATATGCTCCAGGGGCGCAACCATACGTTCCAGAACGTTGCGATCGATCTCGGCTTCGGCATTGATCACGCTGAATTCAACCTGCTTGCCCAGCTCGCTGGCAACCTGGCGCACCACCCGCTTGAGGCGCGGCAATACGCGCTCGAACGGCACCATGCGCGTGCCCATCAGGCCTTCTTGCAATTGCGTGTTCACCCGCGCCTGTTTTTGCAGCAGCCCGTGGGCGTCCTGGTAGCGGGCCGTCAGGGTCGCCTTGAGGTCTAGCAGATCGGAAGCTGATTCGAACAGGGCTCGGGACAGCTGCTGCAGCAGGGAATGGCGGTCCATTTCCAGCGGGTCGAATTCGTCGTAGGCCACGCCATCGGCTTCGGTGTGCGCGCGGTTGTGCAGGCGACCCTGGGTTTCGATGTCGAGGCGCCGCAGTTGATCCTGCATCCGCTCAAGGGTGGTCTGCATCTCGTTGAGGGCGACCTGACCGTCGTTGACCTGCTGTTCCACACGCCCCCGAATGATCGAGGCTTCACCCGCCAGGTTGACCAGGTCTTCGAGCAGCTCGGCCGGAACCTTGAGGGTGTCCAGCCCGGTGCGCTCACCTTCGGGCACCGGTGCAGGCGCAGGCTCGGGCTTGACCGGGGTGGCAGGTGTCGGCCGGGCGTTACGCTCAATCTGGCGGATTTTCTCGATCAGCACCTGGGGCGAAGGCAGCGCCTGACCACTGCGCAGCGCGTCAAGCATTTGCGCAAGCTGGTCGTGGCAACGCTGCAGCAACACAAAGAGCCCATCACTGGGCGTGATGGCACCTACCGAAATATCCTCGAAAAGGGTTTCAAGCTCATGGGAAAAATCGCCAATCGCGGCGACCTCCACCATCCGCGCCCCACCCTTGAGGGTATGCAGGTCGCGCAGCAGGTTTTCCACTTCAAGGTGGCTTTGCGGCTCGGCTTGCCAACGCGCCAGGGCCGCACCCGAGCTTTCGAGAATATCGAAGGCTTCTTCGAGGAAGATTTCCTGTAACTGCGGATCTTCATTGCTCGGTGGCGCTTGCGGGGCAACGCTGCCAGCATCAGGCAGGGCTGCACTGTAAAGACGAAAGCCGCGAATCGCCTCGATCAGTTCATAAGGCTCGCTCAACGTTTGCTTGTGCAGCAATTTCTCAAGCATCAGCGCCAGTTGCTCGTGGCTGCGCTCCAGCAGGCGAGCCAGTGCCGGACTGTCACTCAGGCGCCGGTCCAGCAAGCCTTCATACAAGTGTTCAAGCTCATGGGCCAGTTCAGCGATCGGTTCAATACCGGCCATGCGCGCCCCACCCTTGAGGGTGTGCAAATCGCGCTGCAAGGACGACAGCGGCGCCAGGCTGTCGGGTGCACTGAGCCAGCGCTGCAAGGCCTGCGCGGCACTCTCGAGGATGTCCACCGCCTCTTCGAGAAAAATCTCGACGATTTCATCATCGATGTCCTCGTCCTGGCCTCCACCCAATTGCCTGGTGGCGGCCCCCAGCTCGGTAACCCGCCCGCCATCACCGCGAATCAGCCCTGTGGCGTCAGGCGCGAGCCCTTCGTGCAGCAGCGCGTGCAGGGTCTGGACCAACTGCGGCTGCGGGGTGATTTCCTGCCCTGCCGCCAACTGGTCGAGCATGTTGATCAGGGCTTCCTGGGCATCATCGGCCGCTTCGAAAAAACGCTCGCTGGGTGCCAGGCTGCTTTCTTCGACCGCGCCATAGAGGTCAAGCAGGGCTTCGCACAGCGCATCCATGGGCTGCAAGTCCAGCAGGTGGGCAGACTCACCCAGGGTGGTCAGCTGATCCAGCAGGCTGTCCAGGCCATCGCGTTCATGGGGGTTCTGATGCCAGGTTTTAAGCAGCTCCTGGGCATCGAACAGAATGTCCATGCTCTCGGCCAGAAACTCGGCAATGCGCTGCGGGTCACGCCTGGCCACCCAACTGCTTGCAGGGCTATTGAGCAGGGTATCCAGGCGGCTGGCGATCAGTTGCTCGGTGCGCTCGATCAGTGAGCGCGCACCCTGGATCTCGGCCAGCGGGTCGCTATCCAGTTGCTTGAGCCCCGCATGCAGCAGGGTGTCAGCTTCCAGCAGCAGGTCGATTTCATCCTCCCCCAGGGCAAGCGTGTGCGCCTTGTATTCACGCACCAGATGGTCCAACGGCGCGGCCAGTTCAGCCATGGGCATCACGCCTGCCATATGTGCGCTGCCTTTGAGGGTGTGCACGGCCAGTTGCAAATCGTCACTGGCCTGCAGCGGCATGTGTGCACGGGCCTGGCCCAGAAAACGGTCAAGGCGCTCAAGGTGGGCTTGTGCTTCCTGACGGAAGATATCCAGCAACTGTGGATCGAAACTGCCGGCGTCCTGGGCAATCAACAGTGGTTGCGGCTCGCCTTGGGCCAGGTGCTGCGCGCGTGCGGCCAGTTGGTCGACGTCTTCGCGTTGACGCTGGCTTTGTTCGGCAAAGGCCTGAATCAGTTCGGGCAGCATGGCCATAACGTCTTCAAGCAGTTGGAAGATCTGCACAGACGGCGCCACGCTACGCTCAATCACCCGGTTGAGCAGGTTTTCGACCGCCCACGCCAGCTCTGCCAGCACCAGCGCACGCACCATGCGCCCGCTGCCCTTGAGGGTATGGAAGCCGCGCCGCAACTCGGCCAGCGCAACACTGTCCGCCGGGTTGGCGACCCATTGCGGCAGGCTGTCGTGCAGGCTGATCAGGACTTCGTCCGTTTCTTCGAGAAAGACTTCCAGCAGTTCTTCGTCCAGCGGCGCTTCATCCACGGGTGGCGGTAGCAAACTGGCAGGCATGTGTTGCGCCGGAGGATTGAGCGCCGACAGCGGGCTGGCCAGTACATCGGCCAGGCCAGGCGCCTGCAGGTCCGGCATCAGCGATTGCTCTTGGCCGCCAGGCCTATCATCGGACAATGGCACGGGATGCGTCGCCGGCGCGTAACCCAGTGCAGCCAGGCTGTTTTCGGCCCGATCCAGCACCTGCTCGCTCGAAGCACCAGGGTCCTGGGCCAGGCGTTCCAGGTAATACTCAATGCTGATCAACGCATCGGCCAAGTGATCAAGTTGCTCGTGCGCGGGGTGATCAGACCCTTGCAGCACGCGCTCACGCAAATATTCATTGCAGGCTTGCAGCAAACTGGCCGCGCGATTCAGGGGAATCATCGCCAGCGCCCCGCGGATTTGCGTCAACAGCGCAGGCACGGACTGCAAGTGCTGGCGGTCGTACTCGGCCGCCAGATAATCGCCGATCAGGTCTTTGACTTCTTCAAGGCCGATGCGGGCTTCCTTGATTACCAACTGGTGAATCTGCATCAGGTCAGTGGTGGGCAACCGGCTTTCTTCACGCAGCGAGGGCTCGACGCTGCCGACCATACCGGCCAGGGTGGCCTCGACATAAAGCAGGGCCGAAGCCACATCCATCAACACCGCATCGGTGGGTTCGCGCTGGCCCTGGGCCAGGCTTTGCAACACCGCCAGTTGATCAATGATGACTTTACGCGGTTGCCCGAACCCCAGTACGGCCAGGGTGTCAGCGATCTGACGCAGTGGCGCCATCAGGCTGCTCAGTTCCGAGACATGCAGGCGATCACTGCGCACAAACAGGTCGAGGCGTTCCTTGACCCGCACCAGTTCTTCGCACAACGCCGCCACCACCGAGCGCATGGCATCCCGGTCAGGGCCGGCCAACCGCGCCCGCTCCTCGTCGACCATCGCCGCATCGGGCATGGCCTGATCCAGTTCGTAGTGGTTTTTCAGCGCGAGCATTTTCGTGGTCGGATGCTCGGCCTTGGCAATATAAAACAGCAGGCTGGTCAGCAGTTCTTCGGGGGCAGGATGGTTGATGGCCTCGATGCCCTGTGCCAGCAGGCGCTTGAGTTCCTTGTCGGATTTTTTCAGCAGGCTGCGCAGGGCCGGGCTGTTGGGCACCCGACCTTTAAGCATGCCGTCGACCAGTGCAGCGGCAATTTTCCACAAGGCGTTGAGCGGTGCTCCCTGGCAAATGCCTTGCAGTTGCGCGAACACCGCGGCCATTTTTTCCAGGTTGGCCTGCACCGCTTCACCGCGGCGCAAAGCCAGGAACGCGGCCTGCAGGGTGTGGCGCATCACGCGCAGCTGGCTCGGCAAGTCAGCAGGTGCCAGCCGGGCCAGGGCGGCCTCATCCAGGGCGGGCAACACCTGCAAGGGCGGGCTGAACAGGCTGGTTTCCGAGAGCAGGGCCTGGCCACGGGCGCTGCGCAAATCGTTGAGCAACGGCAACACCACCAGGGGCCAGTCGCGCCGGGCACTGTGGACGCGGTCCAGATACAACGGCAATTGGCTGAACGCTTGCTGCAGCAGGCGCAGGGCTTCATCGAGCTGGCTGACGCGGTCCTCCTGCAGGGAAATCACCAGTTGCTCCATCTCTTCGGCCAGCAAAGCCGCGCCATAGAATTCCACCATCAGCAAACTGCCATGCACCTGATGAATGCAATCCAGGCACTGTTCCAGCACGTCGGCGGCTGGCCGCTGGGCATAGGCGTCCAGCGCCACTCGGGCCTGTTTCAGGGTATGGGCAATTTCGCCTTTGACCCATTCAAGGGCCACATAGTCGTGCCGGTCAACCATAACGACTCCAGTCAGAATTGCAGCGCATTACTGTGGCTCATGGTCTTTGGACGGAGCAGGCAAAGTAAAACCGGACACCGAGCGCCGCAGCTGGCTGGCCATTTTGGCCAGATTGCCGATGCTTTCGGCGGTCGCCGTGGAGCCGGACGAGGTCTGATTGGTGATTTGCTGAATGACACTCATGGTCAGGGAAATCTGCGCCGCCGAAGTGGTCTGCTTTTGTGCGGCATTGGAGATACTTTGAATCAGGTCTGCCAGGTTTTGCGACACCCCTTCGATCTCTTCCAGCGCCACGCCAGCGTCATGGGCCAGACGGGCACCGCGCACCACTTCGGTAGTGGTTTGCTCCATCGAAATCACGGCCTCGTTGGTATCGGCCTGAATGGCCCGCACCAGGGTTTCGATTTGCCGCGTCGCCGCCGATGAGCGCTCGGCCAGGCGCTGCACTTCGTCGGCCACCACGGCAAAGCCGCGCCCGGCATCACCGGCCATCGAGGCCTGAATGGCAGCGTTGAGCGCCAAAATATTGGTCTGATCGGCAATATCATCAATCAGGCTGACGATATCGCCGATTTCCTGTGAGGACTCGCCAAGGCGCTTGATTCGCTTGGCGGTGTCCTGGATCTGATCGCGAATATTGTCCATGCCGCGAATGGTGTTATGAACCACTTCATTGCCCTTGTTGGCAATCGCTACGGAACGCTCGGCAACCGCCGAAGATTCGGAAGCGTTGGCCGATACCTCGTCGATCGAATGGGCCATTTCCTGGATCGCCCCGGAGGCCTCGGCAATCTGCTGGGCCTGATGCTCGGAAGCTTCGGCAAGCTGCATGGCGGTGGCCTGGGTTTCCTGTACCGCTGCCGCCACCTGGCCTGCTGTGAGGTTGATGGTGGCCACCAGTTCACGCAGCTGGTCGATGGAGTAATTGATCGAGTCGGCGATGGCACCGGTGAAATCTTCGGTCACCGAGGCGGTCACCGTCAGGTCGCCGTCCGCCAGATCGGCAATCTCGTCAAGCAAGCGCATGATCGCGTTCTGGTTTCGCTCGTTCTTTTCCGCCGTCTCGCGCAATTGGCGATTGGTTTCGCGCACCATCACCAGGCCGATCAAGATAATCGATGCCAGTGCCAGCAAGCCCAGAACATAACCGCCGATGATATCCAGCGAGCGCCCGCTGGCGAGGTTTTCAAAACCATTGGCCAGGGTCGAGGCTTCATCGAGGAGGGTTTGCGACAGGCTGAAAATGTTGTTTGCCGCTTCGCGCACATGGAACAGTTGCGGCGAGGTTTCAAGGATTTCATCCACCGTACCGGACACAAACTGGAACAGCTCGGAAATCTCCTGCAAGCGGGCGCGGGCATCCTTGTCTTCAACCTGGGTAATTCTCATCCCTTCGTTGCCTTCGAGCATGCCGTTGAGCACCAGCCCGAAGCGGTTGGCATCACGGCCAAAGGCACCGGCGGCCTGGGCAGCGTTTTCGTCACCGGCCAGCACGGTATTGACCGCACCCAGAATACGCTCGGCCAACAAGGACTGGCGCTGGGCCAGGGCCACCTGGCTGGCTGGGGCGCCACGTTGCAAAAGGATTTCGACGACTTTTTCGTATTCGACCTGCAACTGCGGCACGGTCTCGGCCAGGGTTGCAGCCACCTGATGCAGCGACAGCACGGTTTGTTCGCTGGCCAGAATGGCGTTGACGTTGTTGAGCAGCAGCTCCCAGTCACGTTGCACCGCCTGCATTTCTTTATGTACGGCTGCAGGAGCAGGAGGCAGGCCGGTGGCCGGGTCGCCTTTTCTCAGATAACCCCAGCGCTGGCTGAAATCATTGCGCGCATCAATCAGCAACTTGAATGCGGCGGCTTTGCCGGCAGCGGCCTCGGTGGCGTTTTTGGCGATACGCTGGGACAGCACCCGCAACTCACCTGCGTGGCTGATGTACTGCTTGTCGTAGTTGGACTGGGTATTGAGGTAAGCAAAGTTGGCGAATAACAGCATGATGAACACGATCAGGGCGATAAAAAGCACGATGATCTGCGAACGACTGCGCGACCCTTCCAGTGGTTTAGCGGTATTGGCTGTGGTCATCGATCAGGTCCCGAAATCCCGTTTTAAAGCTGAAAGCCTGCTCATACGGCCACCGCCCAGAACTGTGGCGCCCGGGCCAGGGCAAACGGGCTGAACACCCACCACAGGTGCTCAGCGGCAAAGTGCCCTTGCACATAAGGTGCAAATACCGGGTGGGGCAAGGTTTGCGTATCCGTATTGAGGTCGGCATGGGCGAAGTGCTGCATGCCCTGCACTTCATCGACCTGCAAGCCGACAAACACGTCTTTGTATTCCAGCACCAATACACGGCGCTGTTTACGCAAGGGTGACAGCTCGACCCCGAAAAAACCGCACAGATCCATGATCGGCAGCAGTTGCCCACGCAAATTGGCCACGCCCTTGACCCAGGGTTTTACCCCGGGCAGCAGGGTGAACCGTGGTTCATGCAGGATCTCGGCAATTTCGCCCATCGGCGCCACAAAACAATGCTCGCCGATGCGAAAACCAATACCGCTCCAGGTGTCGAGCTGCGCCTGTGCAGGCGCCAGACCCGCCGCCAGCGAGCGACAACGCTGGTCGATCTCAAGCAGCAGTTCGAAGGCTGTCAGTGCGCCGGGCATAGGGTGACCGTCATTTAGGAGGGTTTTCTTCCAGGATTTGTTTCACCTTGAGGATCAGTTGCTCTTCATCCACCGGTTTGGTCAGGTAGCCCTTGGCACCCTGGCGCTGGGCCCAGACCATGTCGGTTTCCTGATCCTTGGTCGTCACGACGATCACCGGGATGTTGCCGGTTTCCGGATCTTTTGTGAGCTGACGCGTCGCCTGAAAGCCGTTGAGGCCCGGCATCACAATGTCCATCAAGACCACATCGGGCTTTTCCTGACGCGCCAGGGCAACACCGTCTGCGCCGTTTTCGGCCTTGAGCACTACATGGCCGTGCTTTTCGAGCATGCCGGTCAATTTGTACATTTCAGTCGGCGAATCATCGACGATCAGAATGCGAGCCATGGTGTTCCCCATTTATCAGGTGGTTGGCCGGCTGGCCGGTGTTATTGGGCACTTTGGGTGATAGTGAAGGCTGGCACATGTGCCTTGATTGCGCTCAGCAGTTCGTCGCGACTGAAGGGCTTGGTCAAAAATTGATCAGAGCCAACAATCCGCCCCTTGGCCTTGTCGAACAGACCGTCCTTGGACGACAACATGATCACCGGGATCGACTTGAAAGCCCGGTTGCTCTTGATCAGGGCGCAGGTCTGATAGCCATCCAGGCGCGGCATCATGATGTCGACAAAGATAATGTGCGGGTGGTGGTCGACAATCTTGGCCAGCGCATCAAAGCCATCGATGGCGGTAATCACCTCGCAGCCCACGTTTTTCAACAGTGTTTCGGCGGTGCGGCGAATGGTTTTCGAATCGTCGATCACCATCACCTTCAAGGCGCTGGAATGCTTTTCCATATCTGCTCTACCATCGCCAAGGCGACCCGTTTTGTTACAACTGTACGGCCTGAAACCCCAACTCCTTGATGGACAAGGGCTGCAAGCACTGTGCGAGCCTTTTTAGCACAGTCACGACCTTCAATCTATCGAAGGGCTGCGGGCTGACTGGAGCAGGCGGTTTTTCCTTGACCGGGGCCACACTCAGCGCCACTCTGGCGCCACTTTTCAAAGCCTTTGCGCCCACTATTTATTTGAGGAATTTGCCATGAGCGTTCGAGTCGGGATTGTCATGGACCCCATTGCGGGCATCTCCTATAAAAAGGACAGCTCGCTGGCCATGTTGCTGGCAGCCCAGGACCGTGGCTGGACCCTGTTCTACATGGAGCAGCAAGACCTTTACCTGAATGAAGGCAAGGCCCGGGCCCGCATGAAGCCGCTGAAGGTGTTCGCCAACCCGCAAAAGTGGTTTGAGCTGGACGCCGAGACCGACACGGCCCTGAGCGATCTGGACGTGATCCTGATGCGCAAGGACCCGCCCTTCGACATGGAGTTTGTGTACTCCACCTACCTGCTGGAACAGGCCGAGCGCGATGGCGTACTGATCGTCAACAAACCGCAGAGCCTGCGCGACTGTAACGAAAAACTGTTCGCCACCCAGTTCACCCAATGCACGCCGCCAACCGTGGTCAGCCGCCGCGCCGACGTGCTGCGTGAATTTGCTGCCTTGCACGGTGACGTGATCCTCAAACCGCTGGACGGCATGGGCGGCACCTCGATTTTCCGCCACCGAGTGGGCGACCCTAACCTGTCGGTGATTCTCGAAACCCTGACCAACAACGGCACCCAGCAGATCATGGCGCAGGGCTATTTGCCGGCGATCAAGGATGGCGACAAACGCATCCTGATGATTGACGGCGAGCCGGTAGATTACTGCCTGGCGCGTATTCCGGCGCAAGGTGAGACCCGCGGCAACCTCGCCGCAGGCGGTCGTGGCGAAGCCCGCCCGCTGAGCGAAAAGGACCGCTGGATTGCAGCTCAGGTCGGCCCGACGCTGCGTGAAAAGGGTCTGCTATTTGTAGGTCTGGACGTAATCGGTGAGCACCTGACTGAAATCAACGTTACCAGCCCGACCTGCATCCGCGAGATCGATAATGCGTTCGGCACCAATATCGGCGCCCTGTTGATGGATGCGATAGAGCGCAAGCTCGCTGCACGCTGATCTGCAAGCCCTATAAAAGACCAACATTGCGCTATCATGGGCACCCCGTGAAACCCGCGATGTTGGTCTTTTTGCCATGACACTTCCCAACGACCTGCCCCCCGAACTCGGCCATAAAGGCGTGCGTGCGGCCGATCGCCTCGGATTTACCCTGTTTGTCGCGGCACTGCTGCATATTGCAGTGATCGTCGGCGTGGGGTTCAACATGGAAGCGCCCAAACAGATCAGCAAAACCCTGGAAATCACCCTGTCCACGTTCAAAAGCGAAAAAGCGCCGGAAAAAGCCGATTTTTTAGCCCAGGACAACCAGCAGGGCAGCGGCACGCTGGACAAGAAAGCGGTGCCCAAGACGACGGAAATCGCCCCTTTCCAGGACAACAGCGTCAAGAAGGTCACCCCGCCGCCTGCCGCCAAACCCGAACAGACCCAGGCCGCACCCAAGGCCGCCGTGACTACCGTGGCGCCCACGGCAAAAAAAGCCCCGAGCCAGCCGCAGAAGGTCAAGACCCAAGCGGCACCCAAGGCCAGCATTCCAACGTTCGACAGTTCCCAGCTGTCCAGCGAGATTTCCAGCCTCGAAGCCGAACTGGCCAACGAGCAGCAGCTGTACGCCAAGCGCCCGAAGATCTACCGCATGAGCGCGGCTTCGACCATGCGCGACAAGGGCGCCTGGTATAAAGAAGACTGGCGTAAGAAGATTGAACGCATCGGCAACCTCAACTACCCCGAGCAGGCACGCCGGGAAAAGATCTACGGCAAACTGCGCCTGCTGGTGTCGATCAACCGCGACGGTTCGCTGCATGAAGTGCTGGTGCTTGAATCGTCGGGCCAACCGCTGCTGGACCAGGCGGCACAACGCATCGTGCGCCTGGCGGCACCTTTTGCCCCCTTTACCGGTGATCTGGCGGACATCGACCGGCTGGAGATCATCCGCACCTGGAAATTCGCCGAAGGCGACCGCCTGTCCAGCAACTGAAGCACTGTGGGAGCGGGCTTGCTCGCGATTGGATCGCTGCGTTTTAACGTTAAACCGCGCCGCCTGTATCGCGAGCAAGCCCGCTCCCACAAAGACCCAGGAATCTTGAGCTGCAAACTTGTCAGTTCACGCTGCCAGCGCCACACTAAGACTCATGAAAAAACACGCGCCGACTTACCTCAAGCATCAATTCCTGATCGCCATGCCCCATATGGCCGACCCGAACTTTGCCCACTCCTTGACCTACATCGTCGAGCACACGGCCAATGGTGCCATGGGGTTGATGATCAACCGTCCGCTGGAACTGAACCTGGCGGATGTTCTTGAGCAGTTGCGCCCGGAAAAACTTTCTTCACCCCTGTGCCAGCACGTGCCGGTCTTCGGTGGCGGGCCTGTCATGATCGACCGTGGCTTTGTCCTGCATCCGGCCAGCATGAACTTTGACGCTACAGTCGAACTCGACGACGGGCTGGCCCTGAGTACCTCTGCCGATGTGTTGTTCAGCATTGCCGACGGCCGCGGCCCGAACCGCAGCCTGATCTGCCTGGGCTATGCCGGCTGGGATGCTGGCCAGCTGGAGGCCGAATTGGCCGACAACGCCTGGCTGACCTGCCCCTATTCCGCTCATATCCTGTTTGATACCCCAAGCGAGCTGCGCCTCGACGCAGCCGCCAAACACCTCGGAGTGAACCTCAATTTGTTAAGCACCCAAGCAGGCCATTGCTGATGGCCAGCCTTCGTTTACTGCTGGGCTTCGACTACGGCACCCGCTCCATCGGCGTGGCTGTGGGCCAGATGATTACTGGCCAGGCCCGCGAACTGTGCAACCTGAAAGCCGAGAATGGCATCCCCAAGTGGGAAGAAATCGAAAAGCTGATCAAGGAGTGGCAGCCCGACGCAATGGTGGTCGGCATGCCCCTGAACATGGACGGCACCCCGAGCGACTTCTGCGCCCGGGCGCAGAAATTTGCCAATCGTCTGAATGGCCGCTTCAATTTGCCGGTTTTTACCCATGATGAACGCCTGACCACCTTCGAGGCCAAGGGCGAGCGCCGGGCCCAGGGCGGCCAGCGCGGCAGCTACCGCGACAACCCCGTTGATGCCATCGCCGCCAAACTGGTGCTGCAAGGCTGGCTCGACGAAAACCCGGCGCACTCTCAAGACTGACCCGGCGCTTGTACAATTGACCCGCCTCATTGTTTGCGCCCGCCGCCGCACGTTCTGCTGCGCGGGCCTTTTAAGGAGCCACCATGATCCTGCCTGTTCCCGCTGAACTGATCTCCCAGATGGCCCTTGATCTCAAGGCCCACCTGGCCCGTCGCGGTATCACCGAACCACGTTACATCGGTATCCGCACCGGCGGCATCTGGGTTGCCCAGGCGCTGCTCAAGGCGCTGAACAGCGAGGCCCCGCTGGGCACGCTGGACGTGTCGTTCTACCGCGATGATTTCAGCCAGAACGGCCTGCACCCGCAAGTGCGGCCTTCCGAATTGCCATTCGAAATTGAAGGCCAGCACCTGGTGCTGATCGACGATGTGCTGATGAGCGGTCGGACCATTCGCGCAGCGCTGAACGAGCTGTTCGACTATGGTCGTCCGGCCAGCGTGACCCTGGTCAGCCTGCTGGACCTGGACGCCGCCGAGCTGCCGATCCGTCCGGATGTGGTGGGCGCGACCTTGTCGCTCAAGCCGAGCGAGCGGGTAAAATTGTCCGGCCCCGCGCCACTGACACTCGAACTTCAAGACCTAGCCCTCTAAGAGACCATTGCGATGACGCCTACAGACGCCAAGCGCCCGCTGCAGCTCAATGATCAGGGCCAGCTGCGCCACTTTCTGTCGCTCGACGGTTTGCCCCGTGAACTGCTGACAGAAATCCTCGACACCGCCGACTCGTTCCTTGAAGTCGGCGCCCGAGCCGTGAAAAAAGTCCCGTTGTTGCGCGGCAAGACCGTGTGCAACGTGTTCTTCGAAAACTCCACCCGCACCCGCACCACCTTTGAAATGGCCGCCCAGCGCCTGTCGGCCGACGTGATCACGCTGAACGTGTCGACCTCGTCGGCGAGCAAGGGCGAAACCCTGCTCGACACCCTGCGCAACCTAGAAGCCATGGCCGCCGACATGTTTGTGGTGCGCCACGGTGACTCCGGCGCCGCGCACTTCATTGCCGAGCACGTGTGCCCGCAGGTGGCAATCATCAACGGCGGCGACGGCCGCCATGCCCACCCGACCCAGGGCATGCTCGACATGCTGACCATCCGTCGGCACAAGGGCGGCTTCGAAAACCTGTCGGTGGCCATCGTCGGTGACATCCTGCACTCGCGGGTGGCACGTTCGAACATGATCGCCCTCAAGACCCTGGGTTGTAAGGACATTCGCGTTATCGCGCCGAAGACCCTGTTGCCGATCGGCATCGAGCAGTACGGCGTGAAGGTCTACACCGACATGACCGAAGGCCTGAAAGACGTGGATGTGGTGATCATGCTGCGCCTGCAGCGCGAGCGCATGTCCGGTGGCCTGCTGCCGAGCGAAGGCGAGTTCTACCGCCTGTTCGGCCTGACCACTGCCCGCCTGGCCGGGGCCAAGCCTGATTGCATCGTGATGCATCCGGGGCCGATCAACCGGGGGGTCGAGATTGAATCCGCGGTGGCCGATGGCCCGCACTCGGTGATCCTCAACCAGGTGACCTACGGCATTGCCGTGCGCATGGCGGTGTTGTCCATGACCATGAGCGGGCAAACCGCCCAGCGCCAATTCGAACAGGAGAACGCCCAGTGAAGCTCAGCATTCTCGGCGCCCGTGTAATTGATCCGACCAGCCAGCTGGATCAAGTGACTGACCTGCACCTGGAGGCCGGCAAGATCGTTGCCATTGGCGCAGCGCCAGCCGGTTTCACCCCGACGCAAACCATCGAAGCCAAAGGCCTGGTGGCCGCCCCCGGGCTGGTTGACCTCAACGTTGCCCTGCGTGAACCGGGCTACAGCCGCAAAGGCACCATCGCCAGCGAGACCCGCGCGGCTGCGGCCGGTGGCGTCACCAGCCTGTGCTGCCCACCGCACACCAAGCCGGTGCTGGACACCTCGGCCGTTGCCGAGCTGATCCTTGACCGCGCCCGCGAAGCCGGTAACTGCAAGGTGTTCCCGATCGGTGCATTGAGCAAAGGCCTGGACGGCGAGCAACTGGCCGAACTGATCGCCCTGCGTGACGCGGGCTGCGTGGCATTTGGCAACGGCCTCAACAGTTTCAGCAACACCCGCACCCTGTGCCGGGCACTGGAGTACGCCGCCACGTTCGACCTGACGGTGATCTTCCACTCCCAGGACCGTGATCTGGCCGAAGGCGGGATTGCCCACGACGGTGCAATGGCTGCGTTCCGAGGCTTGCCGGGCATTCCGGAAACCGCCGAAACCGTAGCCCTGGCCCGCGATCTGCTGCTGGTTGAGCAAAGTGGCGTGCGCGCACACTTCAGCCAGCTGACCAGCGCCCGTGGCGTGGCCCTGATCGCTCAGGCCCAGGCTCGTGGCCTGAAAGTCACTGCGGATGTGGCGTTGTATCAGCTGATTCTGACTGACGAAGCACTGGTGGATTTTTCCAGCGTTTACCATGTGCAACCGCCACTGCGCACCCGCGCCGACCGTGACGGCCTGCGCGAAGCTGTGAAGTCGGGCGTGGTGCAAGCCATCTCCAGCCATCACCAGCCCCACGAACGCGATGCCAAACTGGCACCGTTCGGCGCGACCGAACCGGGCATGAGCAGCGTTGAAGTGCTTCTGCCGCTGGCGATGACACTGGTAGAAGACGGTTTGCTCGACCTGCCGACGCTGCTCAACCGCCTGAGCGCTGGCCCGGCTGACGCCTTGCGCCTGCCAGCCGGCAAACTGGCAGTGGGTTCGGCGGCGGACCTGGTGCTGTTTGACCCCGCGGCCTCGACCCTGGTCGGTGAACAATGGCACTCCAAAGGCGACAACTGCCCGTTCCTCGGCCATTGCCTGCCGAGTGCCGTGCGTTACACGCTGGTGGATGGGCGGATCAGTTACGAAGGCTAACGCGCTACCAATAACCTGTAGTCGTGGGAGCGAGCCTGCTCGCGAAGATCATTCGCGAGCAGGCTCGCTCCCACAGAGGCAGGATTTGTGTCTTAACGACGCTCTGCGTTCTTGATCGAAATCTGATCGTTCAGAGTCCAGAAGTCATACAGGACGCCGATCAGGAAAAAACCGCCGGTGAACAGGTAAATGATCCCTGTGATCCATTTGCCCATGTACATCCGATGTACGCCCAAGACGCCCAGAAACGTCAGCAGAATCCAGGCCACGCTGTAGTCAGTATTACCTGCGGTAAACCGCAAGTCGGCTTCACGGTCCATGCTCGGGATCAGGAACAAGTCGATCAACCAGCCAATACCCAACAAGCCCAGGGTGAAAAACCAGATCGTCCCGGTTACCGGCTTGCCGTAATAAAAGCGGTGCGCGCCCAGGAAACCAAAAATCCACAGCAAATAGCCCAGCACTTTGCTGTGAGTATCGCGCTGAACATCGTCTCGATAGCCGCTCATAAATGCCCTCTTTGCTGCTGATAGAAAAATATTGTGAAGTTTTTTGTGACTTTTTTACTGTCGTGCAAAAGGTAAAAGTGTCTTACAGAAATTGGCGCAAAGCCTTGTGTTACCTGACCTGCACCCTCGCCATGCGACAATTTGCCATCATCGTTACGGAAATTGACCCTACAGTCCACCTGACAAATGGCCTGAGAAAGGACAAAAAAGCTGTTATAAAGTTTCGCGTTTATAACCATTGAGCCCTGCCGAATGCGTCCTATATTCAAGACATGGCTAACCATTTGCCTATTATTGCCACTGGCCGCCCACGCCACCAATCGTGAGCAACACCTTCCTTCGGGCTTCACTGGCTACACCGCAAAGTCATCTGCGAGTGCGCCTTATGTTGCCTCTACCAGCAAGACCGTAGCACGTCCTGCCTCCAGTAAAGCCCACCGCAAGGCCCCGGGCAAAATTGCGGCCGCTTCCCTGGCCGCCGCCAACAAGCAGAGCAGCACGGTGCTGAGCCGCGCCGTCAACGTGCTGGGCACCCCTTATCGTTGGGGCGGCAGCAGCCCAAGTAAAGGGTTCGACTGCAGCGGGCTGGTCAAATACGCCTTTAATGACGTGGCCGCCGTTGATTTGCCACGCACCTCCAGCGAAATGGCCAGCGGCCATGGCCAAAAGGTCGAGCGCAAGGACTTGAAGCCTGGCGACTTGCTGTTTTTCAACATCAAGAGCCGCAAGGTCAACCACGTTGCCATCTACCTGGGCAACGACCGCTTTATCCACGCTCCGCGTCGCGGCAAGTCGGTGACTATCGACACGCTGCAAAAGCCTTACTGGCAGAACCACTATGTGGTTGCCAAGCGTGTGCTGCCTAAAGAGAAAGGCGCGCTGCAGGTTGTGCAACGCTAAGCGCAGGCAAATCATGCAGCCGCTTCCAGCGGCTGCATGCCAACCAGGTCAGCGATATCCATCCCCCCTCCCAATTCCAGTAGAATGCCGCTGACTTTCACAACAGCGGGCTTACACGAATGTCCACGATAGCAGGCAACATTGCCCGGGTTGAGGCGCGCATCCGTGCAGCCGCACTGGCTGTGCAACGTGATGTAACGAGCATTCATCTACTCGCTGTCAGCAAGACCAAACCTGCTGGCGCGCTGCGTGAAGCCCATGCCGCGGGCATTCGCGACTTTGGCGAAAACTACCTGCAGGAAGCCCGCGCCAAACAGCTCGAATTAGCCGACCTGCCCTTGTGTTGGCACTTCATCGGCCCCATTCAATCGAACAAGACGCGCGACATCGCCGAGCATTTTGCGTGGGTGCATTCCGTTGACCGGCTCAAAATTGCCCAGCGCCTGTCTGAACAGCGCCCGGCAAACCTGCCGCCGCTCAATATCTGCATTCAGGTCAATGTCAGCGGTGAGGCCAGCAAGTCGGGCTGTACCCCGGCAGACCTTCCTGCGCTGGCGGCCGCCATCAGCGCCCTGCCACGCTTGAAACTGCGCGGCCTGATGGCGATACCCGAGCCCACGGAGGACCGCGCCGAGCAGGACGCAGCCTTTGCGACAGTACGCACATTGCAAGAAAGCCTGAACATGGGCCTTGATACGCTTTCAATGGGCATGAGCCATGACCTGGAGTCTGCGATTGCCCAAGGCGCCACCTGGGTACGCATCGGCACTGCATTATTTGGCGCCCGCGACTACGGCCAGGCCTGAAACGGCCTGTCTCATTTTTTATAAGGATCGGTTATGAGCAAAATGCGTATTGCCTTTATCGGCGCCGGCAACATGGCTTCCAGCTTGATCGGCGGCCTGTTGGCCAAAGGCCTGGATGCAGCACAGATCCGCGCCAGCGATCCGGGTGCCGAGACGCGGGCCAAAGTGGCCGCCGAGCATGGCATCGAACTGTTTGCCGATAACGCGCAAGCCATTCAGGACGCCGATGTGATCGTGATCGCGGTCAAGCCACAGGCCATGAAAGCCGTGTGCCAGGACCTGCGCCCGCACCTCAAGCCCCATCAACTGCTGGTATCCATTGCCGCCGGCATTACCTGCGCCAGCCTGCTTGACTGGCTGGGCAACCAGCCGCTGGTACGCTGCATGCCCAACACCCCGGCCCTGCTGGGCAAGGGCGTAAGTGGCCTGTTTGCCACCGCCGATGTTACCGCCGAGCAACGCCAGCAGGCTGAACAACTGCTAAGCGCCGTGGGCATTGTGGTGTGGGTGGACAGCGAAGCGCAGATCGATGCCGTGACTGCCGTGTCCGGCAGCGGCCCGGCGTACTTCTTCCTGTTGATCGAAGCCATGACCGATGCCGGCGTCAAGCTCGGCCTGCCCCGTGACGTGGCCAAGCAGCTTGCCGAGCAGACTGCACTGGGTGCCGCGCACATGGCCGTGGCCAGCGATGTCGATGCTGCCGAGCTGCGCCGCCGCGTGACCTCGCCTGCCGGTACTACTGAAGCAGCGATCAAGTCATTCCAGGCCGACGGCTTTGCCGCCACGGTCGAAAAAGCATTGAGTGCCGCCGCGCACCGCTCGGCCGAAATGGCCGAACAACTAGGTCAATAAAGGAGCACATGATGTCCGGACTTAATGGCGCTGCCATTTTCGTGATTCAAACCCTGGGTAGCCTCTACCTGCTGATCGTACTGCTGCGGTTTATCCTGCAACTGGTGCGGGCGAACTTCTACAACCCGCTGTGCCAGTTCATCGTCAAGGCCACCCAGCCGCTGCTCAAGCCGCTGCGCCGGGTGATCCCGAGCCTGTTCGGCCTGGACATGTCATCGCTGGTACTGGCGATCATCGTGCAGATGGTGATCTTCGCCGTGGTCCTGACGCTCAGCTACATGTCGTTCAACGTCTTTGGCCTGCTGCTCTGGGCGATCATTGGCGTGACTGCGCTGTTTTTGAAAGTGTTCTTCTTCGCCATGATCATCAGCGTGATCCTGTCGTGGGTGGCACCCGGCAGCACCAGCCCTGGTGCTGAACTGGTCAACCAGATCACCGAACCTGCCCTGGCCCCGTTCCGCCGCTTCCTGCCAAGCATGGGCGGCCTGGATATCTCGCCCATCCTGGCGTTTATGGTGATCCAGCTGATCCAGAGCTTCGTGATCCCGCCATTGGCCATGTACGTCGGCATGCCGGTCATCTTGTTCGGCCTGATCTGATGAGCTACTACCGTTGGGACGGCGAGGACCTGATTCTCGACTGTCACCTGCAACCCAAGGCCAGCAGCGACGAGTTCGCCGGCCTGCACGGTGACCGCCTGAAAATCCGTCTCACCGCCCCACCGGTAGAGGGCAAGGCCAACGCCCACCTGATGGCCTTTCTGGCCAAGGCGTTCGGCATAGCCAAAAGTCAGGTCAGCCTGGTGAGCGGCGAGCTTAACCGGCAGAAACGCGTGCGCTTGCATGCACCCAAAAAACTGCCGGACTTGCCGGGGCTGGCCAGGCCCTGAACCTGTGGGAGCGGGCTTGCTCGCGATACTGGCACCGCGCTCGGTCGACAAACTGCGGTGATGCAATCGCGAGCAAGCCCGCTCCCACAGAGTTTGGCTACAGGTCATAAAATCAGCCCAGACCATTGCTTGCTGCTACGCCCCCCGCTCATTAGACTTACGCCTCATTTAAATGAGAGCAGGGTCGATGCCAGCTGCCTTTCCCCCCGATTCCGTTGGTCTGGTCGTGCCGCAAACAGCGCACTTCAACGAGCCCCTGGCGCTAGCCTGCGGTCGCTCACTGCCTGCCTATGATCTGATCTACGAAACCTACGGCCAGCTCAATGCCTCGGCCAGCAACGCCGTACTCATCTGTCACGCACTGTCAGGGCACCATCACGCGGCGGGCTACCACAGCGCCGATGATCGCAAGCCCGGCTGGTGGGACAGTTGCATCGGTCCCGGCAAGCCAATCGACACCAACAAGTTCTTCGTCGTCAGCCTCAACAACCTGGGCGGCTGCAACGGTTCTACCGGCCCAAGCAGCATGAACCCTGAAACCGGCCGGCCGTTTGGCGCCGAGTTCCCGGTGTTGACCGTTGAAGATTGGGTCCACAGTCAGGCTCGCCTGGCGGACCGGCTGGGCATCAGCCAATGGGCCGCCGTGATCGGCGGCAGCCTGGGTGGCATGCAGGCGCTGCAGTGGAGCATCAGTTACCCTGATCGCCTGCGCCATTGCCTGGCGATTGCCTCGGCGCCCAAATTGTCCGCGCAAAATATCGCGTTCAACGAAGTCGCTCGTCAGGCCATCCTTACCGACCCCGAGTTCCACGGCGGTTCGTTCCAGGAAAAAGGCGTGATTCCCAAGCGCGGCCTGATGCTGGCACGCATGGTCGGGCATATCACCTACCTGTCCGATGACTCGATGGGCGAAAAATTCGGCCGTGGCCTGAAGAACGAAAACCTCAACTACGACTTCCACAGCGTCGAGTTCCAGGTCGAAAGCTACCTGCGTTATCAGGGCGAAGAGTTCTCCGGGCGTTTCGACGCCAACACTTACCTGTTGATGACCAAGGCGCTGGACTACTTCGACCCGGCAGCCAACTTTGACGACGACCTGGCCAAAACCTTTGCCGGGGCCAAGGCACGCTTCTGCGTGATGTCGTTCACCACCGACTGGCGCTTCTCGCCGGCCCGCTCGCGGGAGCTGGTGGATGCATTGATGGCCGCGAAAAAAGACGTCTGCTACCTGGAAATCGACGCTCCGCAAGGCCATGACGCCTTTCTGATCCCGATTCCGCGCTACCTGCAAGCCTTCAGCAATTACATGAACCGCATAGAACTGTGAGAACGCCATGAGAGCCGACCTGGAAATCATCCAAGACTGGATCCCCGCCGGCAGCCGCGTGCTCGACCTTGGTTGTGGTGATGGCGAACTGCTGAGCTGGCTGCGCGACAACAAGCAAGTCACCGGTTACGGCCTGGAAAACGACCCGGACAACATTGCCGAATGTGTGGCCAAGGGCATCAACGTCATCGAGCAGGACCTCGACAAGGGCCTGGGCAACTTCGCCAGCAACAGCTTTGATATCGTGGTCATGACCCAGGCGCTGCAAGCCGTGCACTACCCCGACCGGATCCTCGATGAAATGCTGCGCGTCGGTCGCCAGTGCATCATCACCTTTCCGAACTTCGGCCACTGGCGTTGCCGCTGGTACCTGGCCAGCAAGGGGCGGATGCCGGTCTCCGAATTCCTGCCTTACACCTGGTACAACACGCCGAACATTCACTTCTGTACTTTCGAAGACTTCGAGGCGCTGTGCCGCGAGCGCGAAGCACAAGTGATCAACCGCCTTGCCGTAGATCAACAACACCGACACGGGTGGGCGAGCAAGATATGGCCTAACCTGTTGGGCGAGATTGGCATTTATCGTGTCAGCAGTCCCGGCCTTCAGGATCATCAGGTCGCGGTCTAAACCAGCAAGTTCTAAGGAGAGTGACAATGGGTCGTATTGGATTACTACTGCTTTCGATGTGTTTTGGCATGCAGGCTTTTGCCGGTGACGGCACATCTGCCCAGCGTCAACAGACGTTTGGCGACACAACGGTGTATTACAACGCGTTCCCGTCGACTTTCCTGACGCCGGAAATCGCCAACGAATTTGAAGTCACCCGCAGCAAAACCAATGCGGTGCTCAACATCACCCTGAACAAGGGCGGCAAGAACATTGCCGCCAACGTTCAAGGCACGGTCCGGACGGGCGATGCCAAGCCGATACCCTTGACCTTCCGTCAGGTGGGCAAGAACGGCGAAATCAATTATCTGGCCCAGTTCCCGGTGGCCGGGCCGCAGACCTTCACCTTCAAAGTGGATGTGAAGGCAGGCGGCGCTACCTCTGAAACCATCCAATTTTCTCAAATGGTCGCTCCAATCGAATGATGAACCTCACGCAACTGGTACTGGCTAGCCACAACGCCGGCAAACTCAAAGAACTTCAGGCCATGCTCGGCGAGTCGGTGCAGTTGCGCTCGATTGGAGAATTCAGCAGCGTTGAGCCGGAAGAAACCGGCTTGTCGTTTGTTGAGAACGCAATTCTTAAAGCCCGCAATGCCGCACGCCTCTCGGGCTTGCCGGCACTGGCCGACGACTCGGGGCTGGCCGTGGACTTTCTCGGCGGCGCGCCGGGCATTTATTCGGCACGTTATGCAGACGGCAAAGGCGACGCGGCCAACAACGCCAAGCTGCTCGACGCCCTCAAAGACGTGCCCGAGGCAGAGCGCGGTGCACAGTTTGTCTGCGTGCTGGCACTGGTACGCCACGCCGACGACCCGCTGCCGATCATCTGTGAAGGCCTGTGGCACGGGCGCATCCTGCCTGCAGCCAGCGGCGAACACGGTTTCGGCTATGACCCGCTGTTCTGGGTACCGGAGCGCAACTGCTCCAGCGCCGAACTCAGCCCCACGGAGAAAAACCAGCTGAGCCACCGTGCGCGCGCCATGGTTTTGCTGCGTCAGCGTTTGGGCCTGAAATGACCCACGACACACCTCCACAGCCGCTCTATCTGGGCGCGGCTGGCTTTACCCAGCAGGCGCCGCGCGCGCCGCTGAACCAATTGCCCCCTCTGTCGCTGTATATCCATATTCCGTGGTGCGTGCGCAAATGCCCGTATTGCGACTTCAACTCCCACACCGCCAGCCCGGTGCTGCCCGAAGACGAATACGTCGACGCGCTGCTGGCCGACCTCGATCAGGACCTGCACGCTGTTTATGGTCGCGAGCTCAGCTCGATCTTCTTCGGCGGCGGCACACCGAGCCTGTTCAGCGCACACGCTCTGGGGCGCCTGCTAAAAGGCGTTGAAGCGCGCATCCCGTTTGCCAGTGATATCGAAATCACCCTGGAAGCCAACCCGGGCACATTCGAGCAGGAAAAGTTCGTGGCTTACCGCAAGCTGGGCATCAATCGCCTGTCGATCGGTATCCAGAGCTTCCAGCAAGAGAAGCTGCAGGCCCTGGGTCGCATCCACAACGGCGATGAAGCTGTGCGTGCAGCCTCAATGGCGCGACTGGCGGGCTTTGACAACTTCAACCTGGACCTGATGCACGGCTTGCCCGATCAGTCCCTGGAGGACGCCCTGAGCGACCTGCGCCAGGCTATTGCGCTCAAGCCGACGCATCTGTCGTGGTATCAGCTGACCCTGGAGCCCAACACGGTGTTCTGGAACCAGCCCCCCGTGCTGCCGGAAGACGACACCCTGTGGGACATTCAGGAAGCCGGTCAAGCGCTGCTCGCCGAGCACGGCTACACCCAGTACGAAGTGTCGGCCTACGCCCAGCCCGGCCGGCCGGCGCGGCACAATCTCAATTACTGGAGTTTCGGCGACTTTATCGGCATCGGCGCTGGCGCCCACGGCAAACTGAGCCATCCTGATGGCCGTATCGTGCGCACCTGGAAAACTCGTCTGCCAAAGGACTACCTGAATCCAGCGAAATCCTTTCAAGCAGGAGAGAAAGCTCTTACAGCAGAAGAGCTGCCATTTGAGTTTCTAATGAACGCCTTGCGCCTGACCGACGGCGTTGACTCGGCGCTCTACCCTCAGCGCACGGGGTTACCACTGGACAGCTTGAGCACTGGACGCAAAGCAGCCGAACAAAGTGGCTTATTGCAGGTCGAACCGTCACGCCTGGCGGCAACTGCCCGGGGCCAGCTGTTTCTCAATGACCTGTTGCAGCACTTTTTGACCTAAGGAAATCGAATGGACTTGGTACTCGACCTGCTTGCCAACGTATCGCGCTGGAGCCGCAGTCACCTCTCGGAGATCGCTCTGGCCTTGATTGGCTGTGTACTGGTGCTGTTCGGTGCCGACTTCAAGGGCTGGGTCGAACAACGTCTGGGCAGCATTGCGGGCGCCCTGCGCGTGCCGCTGATGGCCCTGCTTTGCCTGATCGGCAGCGGTGCGGCCCTGATCTACGCCACGCCCTGGGTCGAACGCGGGTTGAGCCAGTTCAACAACTACAGCCTGGCACCGGTGCTGTTGGTGGTGCTGGTATTGATCGGGGTGGTGGCGGATCGGCGCTGAAGAACACCCAGGATATCGTGTGGGAGCGGGCTTGCTCGCGATACAGGCTACGCGGTGCATCTGATTCACCGCTGTGATGCCATCGCGAGCAAGCCCGCTCCCACAGATTTCGTACGAACTTCACCGACCCCAAAGCAGGGTGGGGCCGGTGATTGAAAAACCGCTTAAGCCAGTTTTTCGAACTTCAAATCCCACACGCCGTGCCCAAGACGTTCGCCGCGGCGTTCGAACTTGGTCACCGGGCGCTCAGGCGGACGTGGCACGCACTTGCCGTCTTCAGCCAGGTTGCGATAACCAGGCGCGACGTTCATCACTTCCAGCATGTATTCAGCATACGGTTCCCAGTCGGTAGCCATGTGCAACACGCCGCCAACCTTGAGCTTGGAGCGCACCAGTTCGGCGAAGGACGCTTGCACGATCCGGCGCTTGTGGTGACGGCTCTTGTGCCAAGGGTCCGGGAAGAACAGCAGCAGGCGATCAAGGCTGTTGTCTGCCACGCAACGGGTCAGGACTTCGATTGCATCGCAATCGTATACCCGCAAGTTGGTCAGGCCCTGGGTCAACACGCCGTTAAGCAGCGCGCCCACACCCGGACGGTGAACCTCTACGCCGATAAAGTCCTGCTCAGGCGAAGCCGCTGCCATTTCCAGCAGGGAATGGCCCATGCCAAAACCGATTTCCAGGGTGCGCGGCGCAGAGCGACCGAACACCTGGTCGAAATCGACCGGCGCGTCAGCCAGTGGCAGTACATACAGCGGCGTGCCTTGGTCGAGGCCGCGTTGCTGGCCTTCGGTCATGCGCCCGGCGCGCATCACAAAACTCTTGATGCGACGGTGTTGGCGATCGTCGCCTTCTTCCGGGATTGGGGTGTCTAGTGATTCAGTCATCAGTGGCTCTTACTTGATCAGACCATCCAGCGGCGAAGAGGCGCTGGCATAGAGTTTTTTCGGCATGCGCCCGGCCAGGTACGCCAGGCGGCCCGCCACAATGGCGTGTTTCATGGCTTCGGCCATGATGATCGGATGCTGGGCATTGGCGATGGCCGAGTTCATCAGCACCGCTTCGCAGCCCATTTCCATGGCGATGGTCGCGTCGGAGGCAGTGCCCACACCCGCATCGACCAGTACCGGAATTTTCGCTTCTTCAAGAATGATGCGCAGGTTGTAGGGATTGCAGATCCCCAGACCGGTGCCAATCAGGCCAGCCAGCGGCATCACGGCAATACAGCCCATGGCTTCCAGCTCGCGGGCAATGATCGGATCATCGCTGGTGTACACCATTACGTCGAAACCGTCCTTGACCAGAATCTCGGCGGCCTTGAGGGTTTCGATCACGTTGGGGAACAGGGTTTTCTGGTCGGCCAGCACTTCAAGCTTGACCAGCTTGTGGCCATCGAGCAGTTCACGGGCCAGGCGGCAGGTACGTACGGCTTCAACCGCGTCATAGCAGCCTGCAGTGTTGGGCAGGATGGTGTAGCGATCCGGCGGCAACACATCGAGCAGGTTCGGCTCGCCCGGGTTCTGACCGATGTTGGTGCGGCGTACGGCGACGGTGACGATCTCGGCACCCGAGGCTTCAATGGCCAGGCGGGTTTCTTCAAGGTCACGGTACTTGCCGGTGCCCACCAGCAGGCGCGACTGGTAAGTACGGCCGGCCAGGGTAAAAGGCTTGTCGCTGCGAACGTTGCTCATCGGGAATCCTCTTTAATTATGTGCACTTGCGGGTCGAGCATGATGGGCAGGGCAAAAACCTAGCCGCCACCGATGGCATGCACCACTTCGACCTGGTCACCGGCTTTGAGTACCGTCTCGGCATGCTGGCTGCGCGGGACAATGTCCAGGTTCAGCTCGACCGCAACCCTGCGGCCGGTCAGTTCCTGACGGGCCAGCAAGTCGGCGACGGTCTCGCCGTCGGGTAGTTCAAAGGATTCACCGTTCAACTGAATGAGCATGCGCGACGCTGCCTTCATTTTAAGGGGCCAGCATTCTAGCCCGATCAGTCAGGCCGACCCAAGCCATTCATCTTGCAGGCTCAGCTCAGGCGCCAGGCGGCCAGCCCCAAACACAGCCAGCCGGCCAGAAATGCCAGGCCGCCGAAGGGCGTGATGATCCCCAGCTTGCTGATGCCGGTCATGGTCAGCACATACAGGCTGCCGGAAAACAGCACAATGCCGACAGCAAAACAGACACCTGCCCAGGTCACCAGGCGCCCGGGCAGATGAGTGGCCAGCAAGGCCACGCCAAACAGGGCCAGGGTGTGGACCAACTGGTAGGTCACGCCTGTATGAAAAATAGCCAGATACTGTTCAGTCAGGCGGCCTTTAAGGCCATGGGCCGCGAAAGCACCCAAAGCAACACCGGTAAAGCCGAAGAATGCGGCCAGCATCAAAAAAACGCGCAGCATGGGGTTACTCCAGTCAGGATCATGGAATGGCGCAGGGTCTGTATAATGGCCCGCTCAACGGGTTCGGCCAAGTCATCCATGCTGCGTTTTCTTGTTCATCGCTTTCTCAAGGTCCTGCTCTGGTTCGCAGTGGGCAGCGCATTGCTGGTGCTGGTTTTTCGCTGGGTACCGCTTCCCGGCACGGCGCTGATGGTCGAACGCAAGGTCGAGTCATGGCTTGACGGCCAGCCGATTGACCTGCAGCGCAGTTGGCGGCCGTGGGATGAAATATCCGACGAACTGAAAGTTGCGGTCATGGCAGGTGAGGATCAGAAATTCCCCGAGCACTGGGGTTTTGACTTCGGGGCGATCAGGGCTGCGCTGATCCACAACGAACAAGGCGGAACGCTGCGCGGTGCCAGTACGCTGAGCCAGCAAGTGTCGAAGAACCTGTTTTTGTGGTCCGGTCGCAGCTGGCTGCGCAAAGGCCTGGAAGCCTGGTTTACCGCGTTGATCGAGGTGTTGTGGCCCAAGCAGCGGATTCTTGAGGTGTACCTCAATAGTGCGGAGTGGGATGAAGGCGTGTTCGGCGCCGAGGCCGCAGCGCAGCATCACTTTGGCGTGAGTGCCAAAAACCTTACGCGCCAGCAGGCCAGTTATCTGGCGGCCGTGCTGCCCAGCCCGCTGAACTGGAGTGCAAGCCACCCCAGCACCTATGTCAGCCGCCGCGCCGGGTGGATTCGTCAGCAGATGAGCCAGTTGGGGGGCGACAGCTATCTCACCACACTGAACAACTCACGCAAGGCGCCTTGGGCGGGCTAACCTGAAAATCTGCAAGCCCCTCACCCCAGCCCTCTCCCAAAGGGAGAGGGGGCCGATCTCCAGCGAATTCAAAATCCACGTCAACCCCGATCAAGCGGCTGGGGTGAGGGCCAAGCACTCACTCAGCAATCCGGTTTGTCCGCTGTATAGCGCCGCGCCGGGTTTACCGCCGCACCAAACTCACGCAGTGCCTTGGCGCCAATCAACAGCGGGTAGTTGAAGCTGCTCCGGTCGGTGAGGTTGACCTCCACCGTGCGTTTGACATCACCCAGGCACATTTCCAGATCGACCACCGGGCGCTTGGCGCTTTCGGGGGTTTCCCGGTCTTCATCTTCATCGGCGCGGCTTTTGATCTTGCTGATGCGCGCCACCTTATGTTCATACACTTTGCTGCTGGCACCTTCGGTGGCCAGCTGGAAGCGCACCCACTCTTCACCGTCACGGGTAAAGGTCTGGATATTTTTGGCCGACAGCGACGCGGTCAAGGCACCCGTGTCCATCTTGGCTTTAAGGGTCTCGCCGATTTCCGGCAATTTGATGTACTCGTAACGCCCGTAAAGGGTCGGCTCGGCGGCCATCACCGGCAGCGCCAATACAGACAGCAACGCAAGAACAGACTTCATGCAGGCATTTCCTTTGAAAAAGTAAGAGTTAGACCACTTATCCACAGTAGGTTCACACTGGGTGTGTGGGAGCGAGCCTGCTCGCGATACTGGCGACCTGGTGAGTCTGCTTCACCGCGTTGAGGCTATCGCGAGCAGGCTCGCTCCCACAAGGTCCATGGATTTGGCGTTCAGCACCAGTCTGCTTATCATGGCCAGTCCTTAAACGTTCAAGAGTTGCTTATGCGCCGCCTGCTCACCGGCTGTCTGGTTACCCTGCTGTTGCTGTGCAACACCCTGATCCTGTTCGGGCCGTTGATGCTATTTGCCCTGCTCAAACTGGCATCATCGGGGCGCCTGCGCGATTACAATTCGCGGGCGGTGATGTGGATTGCCGAAACCTGGTCCGAAATCGACAAACGCATTTTTGCCCTGTGCCTGCCCACCCAATGGGATATTCGCGGCGCCGAAGGTCTGAGCCGCGATACCTCGTATCTGGTGATCAGCAACCACCAGTCGTGGGTCGATATCCCCGCGTTAATGCAGGGCCTGAACCGGCGCACGCCATTCTTCAAATTCTTCCTGAAAAAAGAACTGATCTGGGTCCCCTTTCTGGGCCTGGCCTGGTGGGCGCTCGACTACCCGTTCATGAAGCGCTATTCCAAGGCCTTTCTGGCCAAACATCCGCAGCTCAAAGGCGAAGACCTGAAGATCACCCGGGCTGCCTGCGAACTGTTCAAGCGCCAGCCGGTGACGATCGTCAATTACCTCGAGGGCACGCGCTTTACCCCGGCCAAACACGCGCAACAACATTCACCCTATACCTGGCTGCTCAAGCCCAAGGCAGGCGGGGTGGCGTTTGTGCTGGCGGCGATGGGCGAACAGCTGGATGCCGTGCTCGACGTGACTGTGGTGTATCCACAGGCAAAGATTCCGGGCTTTTGGCAGTTGATCAGCGGGCAGGTGCCCAAGGTGATTGTCGATATACAGACCCGCGAACTGGATCCGGCATTGTGGCAGGGGGATTACGAAAACGACCCGGTGTTTCGTGAGCAGGTCCAGAGCTGGGTCAACCAGCTCTGGACCCTGAAAGACCAGCGTATCAGCACCTTGCGTGCCGAGCGCGGCTAGCCTTTAAACGCCCCAGGCGCTGCCCAGCTTGCTCAGCAGCGAAGTGCTGACGTTCTGGCCCTTGAAGTAGTCCAGCAGTACCGGAGCAAACTTGGCAACCATACCGTCCTGCATGCCCAGCGCCGTGAATGCGGCGTTCAGCTGGTCAGTGTTGGCCACGTTGCTGACAGCGCTGGTCGCGGTCTCGGAAACACCGCTGGATTTGCCCAGCAGGCCGCCCAACTGGCTCAACTGACCCAGGGCACCGGCGCCAGCCAGCTTGTTCACGCCCGGCACTTGCTGAGTCAGTTCGGAGTAGTCGCTGGAGGTCAGCTGGTTTTTCGCCAGGCTCAACATCGCGCCAATACCGCCCGCTGCCTGCTCAGGCTTGACGCCCAGCTCGTTGACCTTGGTCAGCATCTGCACGGCCTGGGCCGATTTGTCCGTGGTGGCGCCATTACCGTTGCCACCCTGAACCTGCGCGGCCACGTTGGCTACGTCGCTCAGGCTGAAACCTGCGAACACCGGGCTCGCTGCCACGGTCATCAATGTTGCCAGTGCCACGCCGCTCAACTTTTTCATCGCTTCAACCTCTAGAACCAAAAAGCCGCCCGCCAGGGAGCGGTAAAACTATGGGTAAGACCCAAAAACCGGGCAGATGTTCCCAAGTGCCACTATCGGGTCAAACGGTCTGTAATCTTAATTGAAAACGAGTGCATCCGCTGAGCCCTTGCCTGCGTATACAGAGCAGCGAGGTAACTCACATGATTGGAACAACCCTATACCCTGAACTACCCTCAACCGACAACTGGTCTGAAGTCCTGGCTTTTTTTGAGGGGAGAACAGCTATTTTAACCGCCAATACCGATTACCTTGAAAAGCTGTTGGCCCAATGTTCATTGGGTAATCGACGCGCCTTTGAAACCCTCTACCGCAGCGTGGCCCCGCGCTTGTACAGCGTGGCCTTGCGCTGCATGGGCCGACGCGACCTGGCAGAGGATGTGGTGCAGGAAAGTTTTGTGCGTATCTGGCACAGCGCCTCACGTTACGAAGCCCATTTGTCGGCACCGCTGACCTGGATGATCACCATCACCCGCAACCAGGCCATCGACCAGTTGCGCAAACACCGTGAATTGCCCTTGAGTGACCAGCAGCAAGACAACGTGGCCGATGACAGTCCCAGCGCCCTCGACCAACTGGGCAGCGCCCGTGAAGCCTGCGCCCTCAACCAGTGCCTGGAACAACTCGAAGGCATGCAACTCCAGAGCATCACCAGCGCCTACTTCCATGGGCTGAGCGCCAGCGAGCTGGCACAGCAACTGGCGGCACCCCTCGGTTCGGTCAAATCCTGGATTCGCCGGGGTATGCAGCGACTGCGCAGGTGCCTCGAATCATGAACTATCAAACACCCGAGTTACGCCGTGCGCTGACCGCCGATTACGCCATCGGGCTGATGCCGCCCACGGCCCGCAGGCGTTTTGAGCAACTGCTGCAGGGCGACGCGCTCCTGCGCGCCGAACTGGCCCGCTGGCTGGAACACCTCAACCTGCTGACCGAGCCACTGATCGAGCAACCCGTACCGGATCGCGTGTGGCGGGCCATCGTGGCCCGTATCGAGCCGCAAACCCTGCATGTGCCGGCAAAGCGTCCGTTCTGGAACTGGCTGCGTTTGAGTGCACTTGCCTGCTCATTGCTGATCGTCGTGACTGCCGGCCTGCTCTACAACCGCGACAGCGTGCAATACAAAGCCACCCTGCTCAGCGGCACTGCGCAGCCCGGCCTGAGCATCGAGGCCCACAGCGATTATCTGAAAGTAAAACCGCTGGAGCTGTCGGCGGTGGATGGGGGCAGCAGCCTGGAACTGTGGGCGATACCGGTTGAAGGCAAACCGGTGTCCCTTGGACTGATCCCCCGCGATGGCGATGGCCGCATAACCCTTAGCCAAAGTCAGCAGCAACTCATCAGGGTGCCGGTGGTGCTCGCCGTGAGCCTGGAACCGCAAGGCGGCTCGCCCACCGGTCAACCGACGGGCCCCGTGCTGTATCAGGGGCCGCTGGCCAGCCTGTAAAAACAATCCACGCACTTGTGGCAGCGGGCTTGCTCGCGATGCAGACAACTCGGTACATCTCAATAACCGAGGTGCTGCAATCGCGGGCAAGCCCGCTCCCACAGGGTTGGCGCTGGTGTTTATGCCTTGCTGAACATCCGGTGCGGGTCGATCACGAACTTCTTCGGCACACCGGCATCGAACTCGCCATAGCCCCGCGGCGCGTCGTCCAGGCTGATCACTTCAACACCTACGATGTCAGCGATCTTGATTCGGTCCCACATGATCGCCTGCATCAGCTGGCGGTTGTATTTCATCACTGGCGTCTGCCCGGTGTGGAAGCTGTGGGACTTGGCCCAGCCCAACCCGAAGCGGATGCTCAGGCTGCCCTTCTTCGCCGCCGCGTCTACCGCACCCGGGTCTTCGGTCACATACAGGCCCGGAATGCCGATCTTGCCCGCCACCCGCACCACGCCCATCAGCGAGTTGAGCACCGTGGCCGGTGCTTCATGCTTGACCCCGTCATGGCCGTGCCCGCGAGCTTCAAAACCCACTGCATCCACCGCACAATCCACTTCCGGCTCGCCCAGCAGTTCGGCGATCTGTTCGTGCAGGGGCGTATCTTTGGACAGGTCGGCAATTTCAAAACCCTGCGCCTTGGCGTGGGCCAGACGAATCGGATTAACGTCACCGACAATCACCACCGCCGCACCCAGCAAGCGCGCCGAAGCCGCAGCCGCCAGCCCCACCGGGCCAGCACCGGCGATATACACCGTGCTGCCAGGGCCAACGCCAGCAGTGACGGCGCCGTGATAGCCGGTGGGCAGGATGTCGGAGAGGCAGGTCAGGTCGCGGATTTTTTCCATCGCCGCATCGCGATTCGGCAGCTTGAGCAGGTTGAAATCGGCGTAAGGCACCAATACATATTCAGCCTGACCGCCAACCCAGTCGCCCATGTCCATGTAACCATATGCGCCGCCGGGACGGGCCGGGTTGACGGTCAGGCACACGCCGGTGTTCTGTTCCTTGCAGCTGCGGCAGCGGCCGCACGCCACGTTGAACGGCACCGAAACCAGGTCGCCGACTTTCAGGTGTTCCACATCACGCCCGGCCTCGATCACCTCGCCGGTGATCTCATGACCCAGCACCAGCCCGGTTTGCGCCGTGGTGCGGCCACGCACCATATGCTGGTCGGAGCCGCAGATATTGGTCGACACTACCCGCAGGATTACGCCGTGGTGGATGGGCTTGCCCTGAGGGTTCTGCATCTTGGGGAAAGGAATGCTTTGCACTTCAACCTGGCCGTTGCCCAGGTACACCACACCGCGATTGTCAGCCATCGTATTCACCCTTAGTTGTTATTGGCGGGATTAACTTGCTGCTTGCAGCTTAGAAGGTGGCGCGGGCTCACAGCACCACGGTACGACCTCCATTTAGGAAAACGCGCCGCTCAATGTGATAGCCCACGCCTCGCGCCAGGGTTTGCGCTTCGATGTCACGGCCCTTGGCGATCAGGTCTTCGGGGTAGTGGCTGTGGTCTACCACCTCGACGCCCTGGGCAATGATCGGGCCTTCGTCGAGGTCGTTGTTGATGTAATGGGCGGTAGCACCGACCAGTTTGACGCCCTTCTCGTAGGCCTGATGATAGGGCTTGGCGCCCTTGAAGCCGGGCAGCAGGGAGTGGTGAATGTTGATCGCCTTGCCGTCGAGCTTGCGACACAGCTCGGGGGACAGCACTTGCATATAGCGGGCGAGGATCACCAGCTCGGCGCCGGTGTCTTCGATCACCTGCCAAACCTTGGCCTCCTGCGCAGGCTTGTTGGCCGGGTCGAGGGCGAAGTGGTGGTAGGGGATGCCGTGCCACTGCGCCAGAGGCTCCAGATCGGGGTGATTGGAGACCACGGCCACCACGTCCATCGACAACTGGCCAATGCGCTGGCGATAGAGCAGGTCGTTGAGGCAGTGGTCAGCCTTGGACACCATAATCAGCACTTTGGGCCGATGGTGTGGCGGTGTCAGTTCGAACGTCATGCCAAAGGCCTGGCCGCGCTCGGCCAGGCCGGCGCGAAATTCGTGTTCATCGAAGCCGTCGGGCTGGCGGAACTCAACGCGGATAAAAAAACGCGCCGAACGCTGATCGTCGAAGGAATGGTGTTCGGTGACGTAGCAGCGGTGCTCAAACAGATAACGCGTCACCGCGTCGACGGTACCCAGCAGGCTCGGGCAGTCGGCGGTGAGGATCCAGGTGTCGGGGGCGCGGCTCATGGCGGGAGTCCTTGGTTGTTGTTGGAATGCGCACGTACAGGTGTGGGAGCGGGCTTGCCCGCGATGCAAACAACTCGGTGCATCCGGTTGACCGAGGGGCTGCCATCGCGAGCAAGCCCGCTCCCACAGGGGACAGCAGGCGGGTTTACGCCTCCACGCTCAACCCGTATTCAGCCGCCGCATCCTGCAACCATAACCACCAGTAATCCGAAAAACTGCGGCGGATCAGCAGTTCCCAGGTGTCTTCGCCGGTATGACGAATCACCAGCTGCGACTTGGCGAACACCGTGCCCACCGCCTTGCCCACCGGGAAATTGTCGGGGTGTACGTCATAACTGGTGGACTTCATCAGCACCTCGCGCACCTTCGGCCCGCTCAGTTCCAGCAGCTGTTGCCCGCCACTGACGTTGACCACCGAAATATGCAGCCCCGCCAGCGCCGCCCGCAGAGCTTGCTCCACGGCGAACTCCTGGCCACCGGGGACGATCAGCAGCCACTCATCCGGCCCCATCCATTGCAGCGAGGTATCAGCGTTGGCTACCAGGCTCAGGGCCACGGGCAGTTCCAGGCCCAGGGCCTTGTGCACGCCTTCGGCAAAGGCCGGGTCTTTGGCGTCACCGCGCAGGGTCAGGTGGCCCAGCAGTTTTTTCTCGCGTACGGTCACGCCAGGGTTTTTCCGGCCCTTGCCGATCAGGCCGGCCAGGCTGGCATGGTGCAGCGAGGATTCGGCTTTGGCGCCCGACTCCGGGCGCTGTTGGTATACGTTGGCTGTGGTCATGAGATCACCCATTCAAATATTCTGCCGGTCGCCTTTCGGGTCGAAGAACACCGAAGACACAATTTCAGCCTCGATCACGCTGCCGTCGACCTGGGGCGAGAACACCCGTTCGCCGATACGCTTCAAGCCGCCCTTGACCACACCCATGGCAAATGAATAACCCAGTGAGTTGTGGGCATAACTCGACGTCACGTGGCCGACCATGGTCATCGGGATCGACTGCTTGGCATCGAACACCAGTTGCGCGCCTTCGGGCAGCCATTGGGTCGGGTTGATGGGCTTGAGCCCCACCAGCTGCTTGCGCTGGTCACGTACGCAGTCTTCACGGTTCATGCCGCGCCAGCCGATCCACGAGAACGGTTTGGTGCGGCCCACGCACCAGCCCATGTTCAGGTCGTCGGGGGTCATGGAACCGTCAGTGTCCTGACCAACGATGATGAAGCCCTTCTCGGCCCGCAACACGTGCATGGTCTCGGTGCCATAAGGGGTGAGGTTGTACTGCTTGCCCGCCTCGACGATTTTTTCCAGCACGCCCATGGCGTAGTCAGCCTGGATATTGACCTCGTAGGACAGCTCGCCGGTAAACGAGATACGGAACACCCGCGCCGGCACACCGCCCACCAGGCCTTCTTTCCAGGTCATGAACGGGAACGCCTCGCGATCCAGATCAATGTCGGTCACTTCGCTCAGCAACTTGCGGCTATTGGGGCCGGACAAGGTCAGGGTCGCGTAGTGGTCGGTGACCGAGGTGAAGTAGACCTTCAGCTCGGGCCATTCGGTCTGCTGGTAAATTTCCAGCCACTGCAACACACGGGCCGCGCCGCCGGTAGTGGTGGTCATGACGAAATGATTGTCGGCCAGGCAGGCCGTCACGCCGTCGTCGAAGACCATGCCGTCTTCCTTGCACATCAGCCCGTAGCGGGCCTTGCCCACATCAAGTTTGGTCCAGGCATTGGTGTAGATACGGTTGAGAAACTCGCGGGCATCCGGACCCTGGATGTCGATCTTGCCCAGGGTAGAGGCATCGAGAATGCCGACGCTGTCACGCACCGCTTTGCATTCGCGCTTGACCGCCGCATGCATGTCTTCGCCGTTACGCGGGAAGTACCACGGCCGTTTCCACTGGCCGACGTCTTCAAATTCAGCGCTTTGCTTGACGTGCCAGGCTTGCAGCGCGGTGTAGCGCACCGGCTCGAAAATATGCCCGCAATGGCGCCCCGCCACCGCGCCGAAGGTCACCGGCGTGTAGTTGGGCCGGAACATGGTGGTGCCCATCTGCGGGATGGTCACGTTCAGCGAGCGGGCGGCAATGGCCAGGCCGTTGACGTTGCCCAACTTGCCTTGATCCGTGCCGAAGCCCAGCGCGGTATAGCGTTTGACGTGCTCAACCGACTCGAACCCTTCACGGGTCGCCAGTTCGATGGCCGCAGCAGTGACGTCGTTTTGCAGGTCGACAAATTGCTTCGGTGCCCGCGCCGTACCTTTTTCGTGGGGCACATGGAACAGCGCCAGGGTCGGTTCCTGCAGCTGATTCAGGGCTTTGGGCAACACCCCTTCCACGGCCTTGAAACCGGCTTCGCTGGCCGCACGTGCGCCGCCCTCAAAACCATCGGCCAGGCTGTCGCCTAGCGGGTAGACACCATTGATACCGCCCACACATACGCGCTTTTGCGGTGCTTCGCCGGGGACGAAACCGAGAATATCTTCACGCCAGGTCGGCTTGCCGCCCAGGTGCGAGGCCAAGTGAACTACCGGGCTGTAGCCGCCCGAAGTGGCCAGCAAATCGCACTCCAGCCACTCGCCGGGGCTGGCAACGCTGAGAGCCTTGACGTCGATCGCCGCCACTCGTGCACCCGTTACATGCTTGCTGCCACGGGCTTCGATCACCGCACTCCCGGTGAGGATGCGAATGCCTTTGGCCCGAGCTTCTTCGACCAGCGCACCACGGGGGTTGCTGCGTGCATCGGCAACAGCAACCACTTGCTGGCCGGCGTCGAGCCAGTCCAGGGCTACGCGGTAGGCATGATCGTTGTTGGTACTGAGCACCAGTTTTTTGCCCGGTGCCACGCCATAGCGGCGCACATAGGTGGACACGGCTCCGGCGAGCATATTGCCCGGTACGTCGTTGTTACCGTACACCAACGGCCGCTCGCAGGCACCGGTGGCCAATACCACGCGCTTGGCCCGGACCCGGTGAATACGCTGGCGTACCTGACCGATAGGGGCGCGATCGCCGAGGTGGTCGGTGATACGTTCGTGAATAGTCAGGAAGTTGTGGTCGTGATAGCCGTTCACCGTCGCGCGGGGCAACAGGATCACGTCGGGTAGCGTCTTGAGTTCGGCGATCACCTTGGCCACCCACTCCATGGCCGGTTTGCCGTCCAGGCTTTCGCGGCTGTCGAGCAGGCTGCCGCCGAATTCTTCCTGTTCATCGGCGATGATCACCCGCGCACCGCTGCGCGCTGCTGCCAGTGCCGCGGCCAGACCTGCAGGGCCTGCGCCGACAATCAGCACGTCGCAGTGGTGGTTCATATAGTCGTAGGTGTCGGGATCGTTCTGGGTCGGCGAGCGACCCAGGCCTGCGGCTTTGCGGATGTACTTCTCGTAAGTCATCCAGAACGACTGCGGGTACATAAAAGTTTTGTAGTAAAAGCCCGGCGGCATCAGCTTGCCGCCGACCTTGCCGAGGATGCCCATCACATCATTGTTGACGTTGGGCCAGCCGTTGGTGCTGGTGGCCACCAGGCCCTGGTACAAAGCCTGCTGCGTGGCGCGCACGTTGGGGATTTGCGTGGCCTCGGTGGCACCGATCTGCAACACCGCGTTGGGCTCTTCAGCACCGGCAGCGTAGATGCCTCGGGGCCGGGAATATTTGAAACTGCGGCCAATCACGTCAACGCCGTTGGCCAGCAAAGCGGCCGCCAGGCTGTCGCCCTCGTAGCCTTTGTATTGTTGACCGTTGAATGTGAAGCTCAGCACCTTGGTGCGGTCAACGCGGCCGCCATTGGGCAAGCGATGGGTCTGGCTCATACTTTTTCTCCCAGCTCGCGGGTGGCCGTGGTGGCCGCAGGTGCTGCCTGCTCAGTGAACTGCGGCTTGCTGCCGATCAGGTAGGTTTCAAGAATTTCGTAGGTCACGGTATTGCGCGTGGCATTGAAAAACTGCCGGCAACCGGCGACGTGGTTCCACAGCTCGTGGTGCAGGCCGCGTGGGTTGTCGCGAAAGAACAGGTAGTCGCCCCATTCTGCGTCGGTGCAACTGCCAGGGTCGAGCGGGCGCGGGATATGCGCCTGGCCGCTGGCGTGGAACTCCTCTTCGGAGCGAAGCTCGCCGCAATGGGGACAGAAGATATGCAACATGGGTATTTCTCCTGTTAGTGGGCGACAGCGGCAGCGCCGTGTTCGTCGATCAGGGCACCGGTGTGGAACCGGTCAATGGAAAACGGCGCGGCCAGCGGGTGCATCTCGCCCTTGGCCAGACTGGCAGCAAACACGTTGCCCGAACCCGGCGTGGCCTTGAATCCACCCGTGCCCCAGCCGCAGTTAAAGAACAGATTGGGCACCGGGGTTTTCGAGATGATCGGGCAGGCGTCGGGTGTGGTGTCGACGATGCCGCCCCACTGACGGTTCATGCGCACGCGGGACAACACGGGGAACATTTCCACAATCGCCTGGATCGTGTGCTCGATCACCGGATACGAACCGCGCTGGCCGTAGCCGACCCAACCGTCAATACCCGCGCCGATCACCAGGTCGCCCTTGTCGGACTGGCTGATATAGCCGTGTACGGCGTTGGACATGATCACGCTGTCGATAATCGGCTTGATCGGCTCCGACACCAGCGCTTGCAGCGGGTGGGATTCGATCGGCAGGCGAAAGCCGGCCTGACGCGCCATATGCCCCGAGTTGCCAGCCGTGACCACACCGACGCGCTTGGCGCCGATAAAGCCCTTGCTGGTTTCGACGCCGATGCACACGCCGTTTTCCTTGCGAAAGCCGAGCACTTCGGTTTGCTGGATCAGGTCTACGCCCAGAGCATCGGCGGCACGGGCAAAGCCCCAGGCCACGGCATCATGGCGGGCCACGCCGCCACGCCGTTGTACGGTGGCGCCGATGATCGGGTAGCGGGTGTTCTTCGAGCAATCGAGGTAGGGAATCTCGTCCGCTACTTGTTTGCCGTTGAGCAGTTCACCGTCCACACCATTGAGGCGGTTGGCGCTGACCCGACGCTCGGAGTCACGCATGTCCTGCAGGGTGTGGCACAGGTTATAGACGCCGCGCTGGGAGAACATCACGTTGTAGTTCAAGTCCTGGGACAAACCTTCCCATAGCTTCATCGCGTGTTCGTACAGGTGCGCCGACTCGTCCCACAAATAGTTGGAGCGCACGATGGTGGTGTTGCGTGCCGTGTTGCCGCCACCCAACCAGCCTTTTTCAACCACGGCCACGTTGGTGATGCCGTGTTCCTTGGCCAGATAGTAAGCAGTTGCCAGACCATGGCCGCCGCCGCCGACGATGACCACGTCATAGACCTTTTTCGGGGTCGGCGTGCGCCACATCTTCTGCCAGTTTTCGTGGTGGCTGAGGGAGTGCTTGAAGAGGCCGAAGCCTGAATACCGTTGCATAGGATCTACTCCAAAAACGCGCTCAGCGATAAACCGGGAAGTCTTGGCACAGCGAAGTCACCTGGCGGGCCACATCGGCCTCGATATCGGCATCGCCGAGGTGATCGAGAACGTCGCAGATCCAGCCTGCCAGCTCCGTGCATTGCGCCACTTTGAAACCACGGGTGGTCACCGCCGGGGTGCCGATACGCAGGCCCGAGGTCACAAAAGGTGATTGCGGGTCGTTAGGCACGGCATTCTTGTTGACCGTGATATGGGCGCGGCCCAGGGCGGCGTCGGCGTCCTTGCCGGTCAATCCCTGGCGGATCAGGCTGAGCAGGAACAGATGATTGTCGGTACCACCCGAGACCACGTCATAGCCACGCTTGATAAACACCTCGGCCATGGCCTGGGCGTTGTCGATGACCTGCTTTTGATAGGTTTTGAAACCCGGTTCCAGCGCTTCCTTGAAGCACACTGCCTTGGCCGCGATCACGTGCATCAAGGGCCCGCCCTGACCGCCGGGGAACACCGCCGAATTGAGTTTCTTTTCCAGGGCTTCGTTGGCCTTGGCCAGAATCAGGCCGCCACGGGGGCCGCGCAGGGTTTTGTGGGTGGTGGTGGTCACCACATCGGCATACGGCAGCGGGTTGGGGTACAACCCGGCAGCGACCAGACCGGCAACGTGGGCCATGTCAACAAACAGGTAGGCTCCCACCTTGTCTGCAATCTGACGAAAGCGTGGGAAGTCGAGGAATTTTGAGTAGGCCGAGAACCCGGCAATGATCATTTTGGGTTGATGTTCAACAGCCAGACGCTCGACTTCGTCGTAGTCGATCAAGCCGGTGCTGGTGTCGATGCCGTACTGCACGGCGTTGTACAGCTTGCCCGAAAAACTGACGCTGGCCCCATGGGTCAAGTGACCGCCATGGGCCAGGCTCATGCCCAGCACGGTGTCACCGGCGTTGAGCAATGCCAGGTAGACGGCTGCGTTGGCCTGGCTGCCGGAATGCGGCTGCACGTTGGCGTAATCGGCGCCGAACAACTGTTTGGCGCGGTCGATGGCCAACTGCTCAACTTTATCCACATGTTCGCAGCCGCCGTAATAGCGTTTGCCTGGGTAGCCTTCGGCGTACTTGTTGGTCAGACCGCTGCCCTGGGCTTCCATCACCCGCTGGCTGGTGTAGTTTTCGGAGGCGATCAGTTCGATGTGATCTTCCTGGCGCTGATCTTCAGCATTCATGGCCGCCAACAAGGCGTCATCGTAACCCTGGATCTGATCCTGCTTGCTGAACATTGCGTTCTCCCAGCGCCAGCGCGCCTTTTGGTCTCGGTGGGGCTAATGCCCTTTGAGCCAGATGGTAGAGCTGGCGCAGGCAGACCAAATGCCCATGGACGCCACGCAATGGTGCGTTTACGACATGGTTTCCCATAACCCTGTGGGAGCGGGCTTGCTCGCGATACTGGCTGCGAGGTTTGTCTGGCGAAACCGGGAGATGCCATCGCGGGCAAGCCCGCTCCCACATTTTGTTACATGGCTTTTGGTTATTCTTTTGTAGGGCATTTCCGCACTTTAAGTCGCGCCTGTGCACCTGCCGGATTCTTGGATAAAGTGCACAACACTATTCGACCATGGAACCGGGAAATGACTGACAAGAGCCAACAATTCGCCAGCGACAACTACTCCGGTATCTGCCCTGAAGTCTGGTCCGCCATGGAAAAAGCCAACCACGGCCACCAGCGCTCTTACGGCGACGACGAATGGACGCTGCGCGCCTCGAACGATTTTCGCAAACTGTTCGAAACCGACTGCGAAGTGTATTTCGCCTTTAACGGCACGGCGGCCAACTCCCTGGCGCTGTCGTCCCTGTGCCAGAGCTTTCACAGCGTGATCTGCTCCGAGACCGCCCACGTCGAGACGGACGAATGTGGCGCTCCGGAATTTTTTTCCAACGGCTCCAAGCTGCTGATCGCCCGCACTGAAAACGGCAAGATCACCCCCGAGTCAATCCGCGAGATCGCCCTCAAGCGCAAAGATATCCACTATCCAAAACCGCGGGTGGTCACCATCACCCAGGCCACTGAAGTCGGCAGCGTGTACCGCCCTGAAGAAATCCGCGCGATCAGCGACACCTGCAAGGAGTTGGGCCTGTTGTTGCACATGGACGGCGCGCGGTTCTCCAATGCCTGCGCATTTCTGGGCTGCACGCCCGCCGAACTGAGCTGGAAAGCCGGGGTGGATGTGCTGTGCTTTGGCGGCACCAAGAACGGTATGGCGGTGGGCGAGGCGATTCTGTTTTTCGACCATGCCTTGTCAGTGGATTTTGACTACCGCTGCAAACAGGCCGGGCAACTGGCTTCGAAAATGCGCTTTCTGTCTGCGCCCTGGGTCGGCCTGCTGGAAAACGACGCCTGGCTCAAACACTCGCGCCACGCCAACCACTGCGCGCAGTTGCTGAGCCAACTGGTGAGTGACATTCCGGGGGTCGAGCTGATGTTTCCGGTGGAAGCCAATGGCGTATTCCTGCAACTGTCGGAACCGGCCGTAGCGGCACTGACCGCCAGGGGCTGGCGCTTCTATACCTTTATCGGCAAGGGCGGGGCACGCTTCATGTGCTCGTGGGATACCGAGGAAGCACGGGTGCGGGAACTTGCGGCGGATATTCGCGAAGTGATGTCCGCTTAAAGCGCACGTAACATCAATAACACTGTGGGAGCGGGCTTGCTCGCGATTCAGGCAACGCGGTTAGTCTGAACGACTGCGCTGATGCCATCGCGGGCAAGCCCGCTCCTACAGAGGGTGACTGATTTACGAATACTCAGGATTGCCCCAGGGTTCGCTCAATCACATCGACCGTGGCGCTGACTTGCTCTTGATAACGGTCGAGTTCCTGTTTGTGGCTCAGTTGCAACTCAATCTGTTTTGAACACAGATTCAGTGCTGCCAGCACCAGCAGCTTGTCCCCGATCAGGCTCGGGTACTTTCTTTTCGTTTCGGCCAGGGCGGCTTTCAACATGACCGTGGCCGCCATCAGGGTTTTCTGCTCCCCCTCCGGCGCCTTGATCGTGTAGTCGTTACCCAAAATCGAGACGACATTTACTCCGTCTCTGTCCACGCTCATGCGCTGACAGGGCTCGCGCGCTCAACCAATGCCTGGATGCGGGCTGCGGTCGCGCCTTGCTTCTCTTCCTGTTCCATCAGGGTCAGTTGCAGGCTTTCGTTTTCGTCACGGGCCTGAGCCAGTTCGGCATTCAGTTGCTCGTTGGCGTCCAGCAGCTCTTGCTTTTGCTGAACCAGATCGCTGACCAGTTGTTCCAGTTTGCTAAGGGATGACTCAATCATGGTGATGTTCTCAAGCAGTTTCGAAGGGCGCGTACGATAAAGAAAAGTCACCGGCTAAGCTAGCGGCAACCTTGCTTTCAGACCCCTAAAGACTGTGGTTTGCAACCTTTGTTCCCGGCACGGGTTCTGGAGCCACGAAAGCCGGTCAAAACTCGATCCGCACATCCCCTTTCGGCACACTGCAGCACGACAGGATATAACCCTCGGCCACATCTTCGTCGGTGATGCCGCCGTTGTGCTCCATCTCCACCTCGCCGCCCAGTTTCAGCACCTTGCACGTCCCGCAAATGCCCATGCCGCAGGCCTTGGGGATCATCAGCCCGAGTTTGGCCGCAGCGGCGTGCACCGTCTCGCTTGGGCCCACACGAATGCTCTTGCCGGACGCGGTGAATTCCACCTGGTTCAAGTCCGCCACGTCCAGCTCCGGTGCGTCCGCCGCCTGCTCGGCCTGTTCTACCGCTTCAGCCCGCACTTCAGGCGGCGTCGCGCCAAAGGATTCTTCGTGGTAACGGCTCATGTCAAAACCGTTGCTTTCCAGCAGGCGCTTGACCGCGTTCATGTAAGGCGTCGGCCCGCAGCAAAACACCTCGCGCTCCATGAAGTCGGGGGCCATCAGGTCGAGCATTTTATGGTTCAGATAACCGCGATACCCGGCCCAGGGTTCACCCAGCCCGTGCTTCTCGCAGATCAGGTGCAGGCTGAAGTTGTCGATACGCGAGGCCATATGCTCCAGCTCGCGGTGATAAATGATGTCCTTGGGCGAGCGGGCGCTGTGGATAAACACCATGTCGACATTGGCGTTGGTGTCGTAAAACCAGCGTGCCATCGACATTACCGGGGTTATACCTACACCACCGCTCAGATAGAGCACTTTGGGGCTCGGCGCGTCGATGGCGTTAAACAGTCCCACCGGCCCGTGCACGGCCAGTTCCTGGCCTTCGCTCAAGGTGTCGTGCAGCCAGTTGGAAACCCGGCCACCGGGCACCCGCTTGATGGTCACCGAAAAGCTGTACGGCACCGAGGGTGAGCTGGAAATAGTGTACGAGCGCATCACCGGGTCACCGTCGATTTCCAGCTCCAGGGTCACGAATTGCCCCGGTTTGAAAAAGAACAGGATCGGCTGGTCGGCCATAAAACAGAAGGTGCGCACATCCCAGGTTTCCTGAATCACTTTGACGCATCGCACGATGTGTCGGCCATTGGCCCAGGTCTGGGTGGTTACCGGGTTCAGAAAGCTATTGGACATGCGCTTCTCCACGGCCGACAGCCGGCCTCTTGCTGGCGATTCTGCGCATGCCCCGAAGCGGCCATTTATCCATTCGCGACATCCACATACTTATCGCGACCAGCCCCTGAAAACAGCACCTTCAGCGTCGGGAACAGATTGGGCCATGTCGCCCGTAGATATGGCTGCGGCGCACTTCGAACGCACACTCAGCGCCACTACCACTTGTATTGCTTTGCCTTGCGTCGAACCCCTGATCAGCCATTTTTAGGCCACATCCGATGGCCATGAGGACTACAACGATGGACGTCACCGCAAACTTGAGCCTGGGCGATCCACTGGAACCCGCACGCAAGGCCACCGCCGAGATGCTGCAGAACCGCGAGCGGACATTTTCGCTGCCACAGCCGTTTTATAACGACGAGCGTCTGTTCGAAATCGATATGCAGGAGATCTTCCAGAAGGAGTGGCTGATTGCAGGCATGACTTGCGAGATACCGGCCAAGGGCAACTTCCTGACCCTGCAGGTGGGCAAGAACCCGATTATCGTGATTCGCGGCGCAGAAGGTCAGGTGCATGCCTTTCATAACGTGTGCCGCCATCGTGGTTCGCGACTGTGCACCAGCGAAAAAGGCAAGGTCGCCAAACTGGTGTGTCATTACCACCAGTGGACCTATGAGCTGGACGGGCGCCTGCTGTTTGCCGGCACCGAGATGGGTGCGGACTTCGACATGAAGCAATACGGCCTCAAGCCGGTGAACGTCAAAACCGCGGGCGGCTATATCTTTATCAGCCTGGCCGAGAACCCTCCCGCCATCGACGAGTTCCTCGCCACACTGAACCACTATATGGAACCTTACGACATGGAAAACACCAAGGTGGCGATTCAAACCACCCTGGTGGAAAAGGCCAACTGGAAACTGGTGCTGGAAAACAACCGCGAGTGCTACCACTGCAACGCGTCACACCCCGAGTTGCTCAAGACCCTGTTCGAATGGGACGACGTCACCGACCCGCGCGCCGACCAGGCATTCAAGGATCACGTCGCCGCCTCCGCAGCCGCCTGGGACGCCGAGAAAATTCCTTATGCCCACGCCAGCTTCGGCCTGCGTAACCGCATCGTGCGCATGCCACTGCTCAAGGGCACGGTCTCGATGACCCTGGACGGCAAGCAAGGCTGTGCAAAACTGATGGGGCGCATCAAAAACCCGGACCTGGGCTCAATGCGCATCCTGCACTTGCCGCACTCGTGGAACCACTGCATGGGCGACCATATCATCGTATTTACCGTATGGCCGATCAGCGCGCAGGAAACCGTGGTCAGCACCAAATGGCTGGTGCACAAGGATGCGGTAGAAGGCGTGGACTACGACGTGGAGCGCATGCGCAAGGTCTGGGACGCCACCAACGACCAGGATCGCCGGCTGGCTGAAGAAAACCAACGCGGCATCAACTCGGTCGCCTACCAGCCAGGGCCGTACTCGCAAACCTACGAGTTTGGCGTGGTCAACTTTGTCGACTGGTACAGCGAGCGGCTGCTGAACAACCTGGGGGCGGCGCCTGCGGCGTATCTCAAGGGTGTGGTTGCCCAGTAAACCTGCATCTGCGCAGGTGGCGTTTAACTGGGAAGTGGACAATGCATCAAATACGCCTCACCCGTTACGCGGATCAGCGGGTGGGGCGTTATGTGGCAGGTTTTGACGATCTCAAAACCATGGCGCTCATAAAATCGACGGGCACCTGTGTTCGCCGCATAGTCGATCAGGCTCAAACCGTTCAGCCCCAGTTCGCCGCAACGCGCCTTGGCATGCAGCAAGAACCTGGCGCCCAACCCGAGGTTTCGCCAGCCCTTATGCAAAGCCAGGCTTGAGATATACAGCGTGTCCGGGATTTCCATATCCGCATAAGGTGCCAGCACCGGGTCAGTCTCAGGCTGGGCATCCGGGTCGTCGCGCATCTCAAAGCTGTGCATCATGCCGATCACCAGGCCCTCGGCCTCGGCAATCCAGCAGTTTTCATACGAAAATATGACCCCCGCACGGGCATAACGCATCTCCCCGACGTCCAGTAGTTGCTGACCCGGCTGCGCCATCTGACTCCAGATGTAATCGGCGCAGCCTTCGGACGATATCTGAAAAAGACGTGCAATTTCGCGTGCATCGGCACGCACTGCTGGACGAAATGAAACGCTCATTCGTTTTACTCCACGGGGGCACAGGACTCTTTTTAGCTCAAACCGATTCAACTCAACAACACGCAACCCTGGCCTCATTTATGTCCATGTATTGCATGCTAATGATCGTTTTTTAACCACTCCCCTCTAGCCCATGCAGTCAAAGGGCTACAGCCCTTCACCAACATCTTGTCCACAGGCACACCCACAGCAACTGTGGGGAAGTCATGGATCACTACCAGGGCAGACATCTGTACATTTTTTGTGCAAACCTGCACAAGCCACGGTTTTAAAGGCCTGCAGATAACCACACCCACCTTATCCACAGTTTGACCAACTGAATATGTGCGCAACTTTATCCACCCTGTTGAAAACTCCCTTAGCCCTTGTATTGGCTGGTTTTATCCCATCAAAAGACGATGCCAACGTGGATTGAACATTTTTTGATCATCACCTTGGAGCCCTTTAATATAAAGGCCTGCAGGATAGAGCGAACAACTTATCCACACCTTCACCAACAGAGTTTGTGGGTAAATAGAGCAAGCGCTGTGCAAGTGTGATTTCCTGGCAGCGATCATTTTTTGTACAAACCTGCAGGAGCCACGTCAGCCGGGCCCTGCAAGCAAATACAGACAGGTTACCCACAGGCAGGCACACAGAAACCCGGGGTAACTTTGCGCAGATGTCTGGCAGTACCTTGCCTACTAAAATGCTGTCCGCAAACTCGCTCGCGAAGGCAGTGATATCAGACGTTAAAAACACTGGATCGATCACCATCATCTGCCACGTTTCTTAGACTTTTTAGAGATTTGGCATCACGCCAAACATTATATCAATTTCAGCCTGCAAGCCCCCTCCCCCCTATTAAACAACTCTAAACACTCACAAAATGAACAACCCAACAAAAAGACAACCAACTCACTATTAGCCGGTTCATTTCAATGGATCCAATTTTGATTGCAGGATAATTGCCATCAATCGAATAAGTCCTATATTTATTTTTATGCAGCCTGTTCGCTACCCTGTTTATACAGGCACTCAACCACCTACAAAAACTGCAGGTAACACGCCCCTAAAACCCGCCAATACTTATAGTTTAAACGTGAAAATTTTGTGATCTTGCGCGCCACACTTAACACTGCGGATTCCTTATTAATTATCAATAAAACCGTGTAGATTCAACAGGATAAAACAATCTATCGATTAGATTGGCACCTCTGCTTTATCCGTTATCTGAAACGGCGAGGTCTTGATATGAAACATTCATTTTTGATTATACTTGTCATATGTGCCGGACTAACACCGACCTTCGCTCATGCCAATTGCTGGCAGGATGCAGGCAACCGCTATGACATTGATCCGTTGCTGTTACATGCCATTGCCCAAGTTGAATCGAAAATGAATCCGGCCGCACGCAACGTCAATAAAGACGGGACTTACGATATAGGTTTGATGCAAGTCAACAGTCGCCATTTGAAACACCTTGCCACTTTTGGCATTAGTGAATATCAACTACAGACTCAACCCTGCACCAGTGTCATGGCCGGTGCCTGGATCCTCGCCAAATTTGTCAAACAACTGGGTTACAGCTGGGACGCCGTGGGCGCCTATAACGCCGGAACAAAGCCAAATCGTGAACATCTGCGCAATCGCTACGCCCTTCGCGTCAAGGGGTACTACGGGCAGTTAGTCAGCCAGCGCGAGCAAAGACTTCAGGCTAGCGCCCGTAAATCTCAGGCCATATTTGCATCTGGCGGCGAGCGCAAATTCAAATGATGTCGCTGACTCAGGTTCCGGCCGCAAACGCTAGCGCACAACGCCTTCTTCGATCAGGAGCTTGAGAATCACCTCGGCTCCCGCTTGAGCACTGAGCCCTTTGTGAACTTGCCCGGAACCCCCAGCCGCCTTGGCGGTAGCTGCTTTCATGCGATCTGCGCCACTTTTGGCCCTTATCACCTTCAAGCGCTTGGGCCGTGGTCGGGCAGGTTGCAATACGCCGGTTGTGGATAACTCATCGGCAACGATTTCAACTACTTCGGCGTTAACCACACCCCGCGTGGCGGGGCCGTAGGCGCTTTGGCGCGCCTTGGGAGCAGCGTTATCCACAGTAACCATAAATGGCAGTCGCACTTGCAGCCTGCGCCGCTGCCCCCGGGGCAAGGCTTGCAGCACCTGGGCCACGCCATTGTGGATAGATTCGATCTGCGCCACACCTACCAGCAGTGGCCAGCCCAGCTCTTCGGCCAACAGGTACGGCAGCATGCCCGAACCCTCACCGGTTTCGGCCTGGCTGCCGGTGAGCACCAGTTGCACGCCCGCTTCACGGATGTAATCGCGCAACGCTGGCACGGCATCGGCGCCGTCGGGTTGCTCCAGCACATGCAACTCCTCCAGCCCCATGCCCAGATAGGCGCGCAAGGCCGGCTCCCGGGGGTTACCCGCGTGCAGCACGTGCAGGCTGTCTCCGGCAAGTTGCAGGCCCAGTTCGACGGCACGGGCGTCCTGTTCGGCGCGACGGGCGCGGCCTGAAGCAGGATGGGCGCCGATTGAAACCAGTGCAACGGTGGCGATGGTCATTTGCAAATCTCCAGACTGAACTCAATCCTGTGGGAGCGGGCTTGCTCGCGATGGAATCACTGCGGTATATCAGGCTGACCGGGTCGCCCGAATTGCGGGCAAGCCCGCTCCCACAGAGGTTGCGCTGCGCCAGTTATCCACAGCCTCGATCAGTGCCTCAAGCACCGCCGTACCGTCACCAATCACCGACACATCCGCGCGTTTGACCATGTCGCAGCCAGGGTCATGGTTGATCGCCACCACCTTGTCACAGGCACCAATCCCTTGCAGATGCTGGATCGCCCCGCTGATCCCGACCGCCACATACACCCGCGCCGTGACCCATACCCCGCTGGCCCCCACCTGACGCTCGCGACCCATAAAGCCATCGTCCACCGCCACCCGTGATGCACCTTCGGTGGCGCCAAGGGCAGTGGCAGCCCTGTGGAAAAGTCCCCAGTCCTTGATCCCGTTACCACCGCTGAGGATAAATTCGGCTTCAGCCATGGGAATCGCAGCAGGGTCAACTTCAACCGCGCCCAGATCCTCAATACGCGGCAAACAGCTGGCAGCTGCTGTGGATAACTGCACCTCCAGCGCTTCATGCCGGGTTTCACTGACCGGCTCGGCACACTCGGCCGCTGCCAGAATCAACCGCCGCAACGGCTGGACGACATCTTGCTGACCTGCCCCGGCACGGCCGATGCAAACGCCATCCTTGAGTTGCCAGACCCGCGTGGCCGGGCGCTCTCCCAGGCTGGCGGCAAAGCGCCGGCCCAATTCACCGCCACCACTGCGGCTGTCAGGCAATAGCCAGTGGCGTGGCGTGAACTGGTTATCCACAGCCCGTAAACCCAGCACCTGGTGCTCCGGTGCATAACCTTCACTGTCGAGCATCAACAGCCGATCAACCCCGGCCGTGGCAAAGGCGGTCTCCCTGGACTCGCCGAATACCACCGCCAGCACCGCTCCATCGCTGCCCGCCAATTGATGGGCCAGCCCCAGCAGATCGCGGTCGTGGCTGCTCAGGCGGCCCCCGACCATATCCGGCACCACGGCGATATAAAACGCCGGGGCCGCGACCTGATGCAGCGGTAATTGCACCTCGACGCTGGCCGCGCGCCTGCTGGTCCCGCCCTGCTGCGCGCCGCTGCGGTCTATGCGCTTGATGCCGTTGGGCCCGATAAAACCTGCACCATGGACATTTTTGCGCACTACGCCATTGGGCCCCATCCAGCTCTGCTGCACGGGTTGCATGGCCGCGTGCAACGGATGCAGACGGTTACGGGCGATCCACTCGGCCCGTGGGTCGCGGCGGATAATGTCACTCATGCGATCACCTCCGATTCTGGCCGTCGGACAGGTTTGGCCACGACGTCTTCAATCAGCGCATCGGCCACCAGTTCGGCAATGTCCTTGATTTGCGGACGGGGTTCGACCACCCCTTCGAGCATCGCCGTGCATTGCGGGCAACCCACCGCCACACGCTCGGCGCCCGTCTCACGGATATCGTCCATGCGCATGTCGGGGATCCTCTGCTTGCCGGGGATGTCGGTAATCGGCGCGCCGCCACCGCCACCACAGCAACGGGAACGAAAGCCCGAACGCTGCATCTCCTTGACCTCGATGCCCAAGGCGCGCAGTACCGCACGCGGCGCCTCGTATTCGCCGTTATAGCGGCCCAGGTAGCAGGGGTCGTGATAGGTCACGCTGCCGCCCGCATCCGCGGCAAGATTGAGCAAGCCGGCATCGATCAACTCGGCCATATAAGTGCTGTGATGTTGCACAAGGTAGTCGCCGCCAAAGGCGCCGTATTCGTTTTTCAGCACATGAAAACTGTGCGGATCGCAGGTGACGATGCGCTGGAAGCTGTACTGCGCCAGGGTCTGGATATTGCGTTTAGCCAGCGCCTGAAAGGTCGCTTCATCCCCCAGACGCCGGGCCACGTCGCCACTGTCGCGCTCTTCCAGGCCCAGCACGGCAAAGTTGACCCGGGCGGCCTTGAGCACTTTGACAAAGGCACGCAAGGTGCGCTGGTTACGCATGTCGAAAGCCCCGTCACCGACCCAGAACAACACGTCCACGGCGGGCTTGTCGCGCATCAGGTCGAGGTTCAGGTCCGCTGCCCAGTTCATCCGCCCGCCGGGGGCAAAACCGCCGGGGTTATCGGTGGCGATCAGGTTGTCCAGCACCTGCGCGCCATTGTTCGGTGTCGCACCTTTTTCCAGGGTCAGGAAACGGCGCATATCGACGATGGCGTCCACATGCTCGATCATCATCGGGCACTCTTCAACGCAGGCGCGGCAAGTGGTGCAGGACCACAGCGTGTCGGCATCGACCAGCCCGTTGACGATCGGCTGATGCGGGTTGCCGCCATGCTCACCAATAGGTTTACCGGGATAGGGACTGCCAGCAAAGTGAGCATCGGTGCCGCCCGCGAGGCCGACCACCATGTCCTGAATCAGTTTCTTTGGATTGAGCGGCTGGCCGGCGGCGAAAGCCGGGCAGGCGGCTTCGCATTTGCCGCATTGCACGCAGGCGTCAAACCCCAGCAATTGGTTCCAGGTGAAATCCTTGGGTTTTTCCACGCCCAGGGGCGCACTGCGATCGTTTAAATCCAGCGGTTTTAGCCCTGTTGAACGGCCGCCGCCAAAGCGCTCGGCGCGGCGGTGCCAGGCCAGATGCAATGCGCCCGCGAAGGCGTGCTTCATCGGCCCGCCCCAGGTCATGCCGAAAAATAATTCCGACACACCCCACGCCACGCCCACGCTTAAAACCGCCGCCAGCATCCAACCGCCGAAGCCTTCGGGCAACAGCCCTGCAACCGGCAAGGTGAGGATGAAAAAACTGGCGGAAAACACCAGCAAGCTTTTCGGCAGGCGCATCCACGGGCCTTTGGACAGGCGCGAGGGTGGGTTCAGGCGACGCTTGAAGACGAACACAGCACCGATAAACATCAACGCGGTGGCGAACAGCAAGGCATAGCCGAGGATGCGGTTATGCAGGCCCAGGCCATGCACCAGGATCGCCAGCACGGCCGCCAGCACAAAGCCGCCAGCAGTGGCGACGTGGGTGTTGGCCATGTATTTGTCGCGGGCGACCACGTGGTGCAGATCGACCATGTAGCGCCGGGGCATGGCCAGCAGCCCGCCAAGCAGATCGAGCTTGGCCGGGCGACCACGGCGCCACATGTTCATGCGCCGAATGGCGCCCGCAATCGCCAGGACGAGGGCGGCGAACAGCAGGATGGGGAGAACGATATTGAGCATGGTGAAGCTCCCAAAGACCACGCAGGTCTGATGTGAGAGCGGGCTTGCTCGCGATTCAGGCGACGCGGTGCATCAGCAACACCGCGTGATCGTTTATCGCGAGCAAGCCCGCTCCCACATTGGTTCGGTGTCGGGTCAAAAATCCTTGCACAACCGCAGCGCGTCATAGATCGCTGCATGCACGTTGCGCTGGGCCACACAGTCACCGATACGAAACAGCAGGTAGCCGTCCCCCGCCTCGCTCAAGCACGGTTGCGGCTTGATCGCGAACAGCGCTTCGACGTCGATCTGGCCCTTGTTGCGCGAATCCGGCTTGAGCCCGTAATACAGCTCTTCATCCGGTCGCACACCGTTTTCGATGATTACCTGATCGACCACCCGCTCCTCTTTGACACCGGTGTATTCGTTCTCCAGCACAGCAATCACCTTGTCACCCTCGCGGTAGACCTTCTCCAGCATCATGTCGCCGGTCATGACCACTTCCTTGGGATACAGGCTGCGGTAATACGTGGGGAATGACGTGCCGCCAATGGCCACACCGGGCTTGGTGTCGTCGGTCACGATCTCGACCTGCGCTCCCTTGTCCGCCGCAAAATCGGCCACCGACATACCGGTAAATTCGCAAATGGTGTCGTACACCAGCACGTTTTTACCGGGCGCCACTTTGCCGTCGAGTACATCCCAGCTACTGACCACCAGCCCTTCGGCCGCGCCCCAGTGTTCGTTCTGCTCCACAAACGGGTGCCCGCCCACCGCCAGCACCACAATGTCCGGACGCAAGTCCATGATCGTCGCCGCATCCGCTGCGGTGCCCAGGCGCAAGTCAACTTTCAGGCGCGCCAGTTCCAGTTGAAACCAGCGGGTGATGCCTGCCATCTGGTCACGCTGAGGCGCTTTGGAGGCGGTGGTGATCTGCCCGCCGATGGCGTCCTTTTTCTCGAACAGGGTCACGTCATGACCGCGCTCGGCAGCTACCCGTGCCGCCTCCATCCCTGCTGGCCCGGCGCCGACAATCACCACCTTGCGTTTGGCCCCGGTGGATTTTTCGATGATATGCGGCACGCCCATATATTCCCGGGAGGTGGCCGCGTTCTGGATGCACAGCACGTCCAGCCCTTGGTACTGACGGTCGATGCAGTAGTTGGCACCCACGCATTGTTTAATCTGGTCGACCTGGCCCATCTTGATCTTGGCGATCAGGTGCGGATCGGCGATATGGGCACGGGTCATGCCCACCATGTCGACATAACCCCCCTCCAGAATCCGCGTGGCCTGGTTCGGGTCCTTGATGTTCTGCGCATGCAGCACCGGGGCCTTGACCACTTCCTTGATCCCGGCGGCCAGGTGCAAAAACGGTTCCGGCGGAAAGCTCATGTTGGGGATTACGTTGGCCAGGGTGTTGTGGGTGTCACAGCCCGAGCCGACCACGCCGATAAAGTCGAGCATGCCGGTGTCGTCGTAGTACTTGGCAATTTGTTTCATGTCCTCATGGCTCAGGCCATCAGGGTGAAATTCATCCCCGCACAGGCGGATGCCCACGCAGAAATCCGGACCGACTTCAGCGCGCACGGCCTTGAGCACTTCGAGGCCGAAACGCATGCGATTTTCAAAACTGCCGCCCCATTCATCGGTGCGTTTGTTGACACGCGGGCTCCAGAACTGGTCGATCATGTGCTGGTGCACCGCCGACAGCTCAACCCCGTCCAGTCCACCGGCTTTGGCCCGGCCTGCGGCACTGGCGTAGTTACCGATGATCCGCCAGATTTCTTCAGGCTCGATGGTTTTGCATGTGGCACGGTGCACCGGCTCACGTACACCGGAAGGTGACATCAGGGTCGGCCAGTTGAAGCCGTCCCAGCGCGAGCGGCGGCCCATGTGGGTAATCTGGATCATGATCTTGGCGCCATGCTTGTGCATGGCATCGGCCAGGTTCTGGAAGTGCGGGATAATGCGGTCGGTGCTCAGGTTGACCGAACTCCACCACTCTTGCGGACTGTCGATGGCCACCACCGAAGAGCCGCCGCAAATCGCCAGGCCGATACCGCCCTTGGCCTTTTCTTCGTAGTACTGCACATAACGCTCGGTGGTCATGCCGCCATCGGTGGCATACACCTCGGCATGGGCGGTGCTCAGCACACGGTTGCGGATGGTCAGCTTGCCGATTTGAATCGGCTCAAACATTGCTTCGAACGCCATATCCCGATCCTCGACTTACAACGGCTTGACGATAAACAGGCCGTGGTCGTGGCCTTCTTCCGATCCGCTATAAACCTGTTCTGCCACGGTGCGGATATTGCTGCCACGGGCGTGCAGAATCTGGTCCATGGCGCCGGCAAACCAGCCGGTGAACATGTAGTCGACCTTGCGCCCGACCTTGCCGTACACGTACACAAAGCAGGAGTGTTCCAGCTTGATGGTGGCAGTGCCTTTGTCGAGATCGATGTCCTGAATCTTGAACAGGCCCCAGCCGCGCTGGGACAGGCGTTTCATGTAGTGTTCGAACACCGCGACGCCTTCGATGCCGTGGCATTCGGCTTCTTTTTCGCACCAGTGCCAGGCGGATTTGTAGCCGGCCTTGTAAAGAATGTCGGCGTAGGTATCAGCGCCAAGGACTTCTTCAATGCCCATGTGGTTGTTGACGAAAAAGTGGCGCGGCACATAGAGCATCGGCAAGGCGTCGGAAGTCCAGACGCCGGTTTCGCTGTCGACTTCGATGGGTAATTGCGGGGCGATTTTGGCCATGGGTAGCGCTCCAAAAGATGATGAAGTCCCGTGCAGCTGTCGAAGGCTGCGTTCGAGCGCGAAGCGGTCGCAAAACCGCTCACTGCGCCCTGACAGGAAAAATGTGCAATATGGGTTTACGACTGCTTCGCAGCCGGACGCAGCCTTCGGCAGCTGCTACGCAACAAATACGGTGCGGTTACTCGCCCCAGACATCCTTGAGCACGTTGACCCAGTTCTCGCCCATGATCTTGCGCACCACGCGCTCGTTGTGGCCGCGCTTGAGCAGGGTTTCGGTCAGGTTGGGGAACTCGCCCACGGTGCGGATGCCCAGCGGGTTGATGATCTTGCCGAAGCTGGTCAGGCGGCGGGCGTAGCCCTTGTCGTGGGTCAGCATTTCGAAAAAGTCCTGACCGTGGCCCTGGGTAAAGTCAGTGCCGATACCGATCGAATCTTCGCCGACAATATTCATGGTGTATTCGATCGCTTCGGCGTAGTCGTCGATGGTCGAATCAATACCCTTGGCCAGAAACGGCGCGAACATGGTCACCCCGACAAAACCGCCATGGTCGGCAATGAACTTGAGCTCGGCGTCGGATTTGTTGCGTGGATGTTCCTTGAGGCCGGAAGGCAGGCAGTGGGAATAGCAGACCGGTTTTTTCGATTCCAGAATCACCTCTTCCGAGGTTTTCGAACCCACGTGGGACAGGTCGCACATGATCCCGACACGGTTCATTTCAGCCACTACTTCACGGCCAAACCCCGAGAGCCCGCCATCGCGTTCATAGCAGCCGGTGCCCACCAGGTTCTGGGTGTTGTAGCACATCTGCACCACGCCAACGCCGAGCTGCTTGAAGATCTCGATATAGCCCAACTGGTCTTCAAAGGCATGGGCATTCTGGAAGCCGAAGATGATCCCGGTCTTGCCCTGTTCCTTGGCGCGACGGATATCGGCAGTGGTCTTGACCGCAAGCACCAGGTCGCTGTTGTCGCGGATCAGGGTCTGGCTGGCGACGATGTTGTTGATCGTGGCCTGGAAGCCCTCCCATACCGACACAGTGCAGTTGGCAGCGGTGAGGCCGCCCTTGCGCATGTCTTCAAACAGTTCGCGGTTCCATTTGGCAATGATCAGCCCGTCGATAACGATACTGTCTGCGTGCAACTCGGTTGGGCTCATCAGGCGTCCCCTTATTGGCGTTTGCTGCGCCGAATCGTCTGCCGGCGCTATTGGGGCCAGCATAGGCCCGGGGTCAAAACCAGCCGGGTGCAAAAGCGACAGCGCAATTGCCGAAAGCGTCAACACGCGACAAAGCCGCCGACAGCAATGTCATGAGCTATCTGTTCTTTGGCTCACGCATAAGCCAGAATCGGCCCCAACTATGGATTAGGAAGCGGCAATGAAATCGATTCTCCTGGCCTTGGCATTGTTCACCGGCGGCGCTCATGCAGCTGAAAATGCCGACTACAACCCGTGCGACGCGGTAGAAAACGACCGCCAAACCCTGGCGTGCTCGGTGTTCAGCAAGAATGCTGCCGAACAATTGCTGAGCGAAAACTACGAAGCCCTGCAGGAACGCATGACTTCGCTGTACGGCAGTAACGCGACGCAACTCAATAACATCCTGAGCAAGATAAAGACCGCCCAGGCCCTGTGGTTGCACCAGCGCGACGCCGATTGCGCAATTGCCGTGTTCCCCGCCACCGCCGGCACCGAAGCGTTCAACATCGCCCAGAACGATTGCATGGCGCGTATCAGCGATGACCGTTCAGAGTTTCTGGAATCGATCGGGCAGGACTGATCTTCATATTGAATAAACCAGGGTTTTTATGACTATTTGCGGTATCGAGATCAAAGGCAGCGAAGCCATTTTTGCAATGGCAGCCCAAGGCGCCAATGGCCTTGAACACAGGGCCAATGCCACCAAGAAAATCGCCCTGGACGACGATGACGAGAGCGTCAACGTCAAAGCCTTCGCCATGCAAATAGCGGCCTTTGTGAAAGCCAACGGCATCACCCGCATTGCAATCAAGAAGCGCAGCAAAAAGGGTGAATTTGCCGGTGGCCCGACTACCTTCAAGATCGAGGGCATCATCCAGTTGCTGGACGATTGCGAGGTGCAGTTGCTGTCGCCACAGACCCTCAATGCGCAATACAAGAAACACGCCTTCGACTTGCCCGCCTCGCTGAACAAGTATCAGCATGAGGCCTACAAGGCGGCGTGTGCGGCGTTGCTCAAGGGTTAGTAGCGGCAACCCGATCCTGCCTCGGCGCACAGGTAAACCGCGCCCGGTAGCTGCGGGTGAAATACGACGGTGACTCAAAGCCGCAGGCAATGCTGATGTCCAGCACGCTCATGTCGGTCTGACGCAGCAGTTGCCGGGCCTTTTCCAGGCGCAGGCCCAGATAGAAGTTGCGCGGGGTGTCGTTCAGGTGCAAACGGAACAGACGCTCCAGCTGGCGCCGCGTAACGTTGATGCCAAGCGCCAGTTGCGCAGTGCTCAGTGGCGGCTCGCTGTGCTGTTCCATCTCGCCAATCACCTGCACCAATTTCTTGTTATGAATGCCATAACGGCTGGCGACCTGCATGCGCTGGTGGTCTTTGCGCTGACGGATACGGCCAAGCACGAATTGCTCGGACACCTGAATCGCCAACTCAGGCCCATAAGCCTGGGCTATCAGGTCGAGCATCAGGTCGATGGAGGCTGTACCGCCCGCACAGGTGATGCGCTGGCGGTCAATCTCAAACAGCTCTTGAGTCACATGCAGCCTGGGGTATGACTCCTTGAACGCTTCCAGCGCCTCCCAATGCAAGGTCAGGCGATAGCCGTCGAGCAAACCTGCCTGCGCCAGTACCACGCTACCCGTGTCGATGCCACCCAAAGTGACGCCGTCGTTGTCCAGGCGACGCAGCCACTGAATCAGCGCCGGGGTCACGTGGGTCAGCGGATCAAAGCCGGCCACCACCAACAACGTCGCCCCGGCTTCAAGTGCCTCAAACCCGCCTTCGGCATTGACCGACATACCGTTGCTCGCCAACACGGCGCCACCCCCGCAACTGAGCACATGCCAGCGGTACAGCTCACCGCGAAAACGGTTGGCCACCCGCAGCGGCTCGATGGCCGAAATAAAGCCCATTGAGGAAAAGCCGGGCAGCAGAAGGAAGTAGAAATCCTGGGCCATAGGGGGCGCTCTCACGTCGGTTCAGCGGATTGAACCACACTCAGGTCGCTGCAGTGCAAATCCACGTCGCCCCAGTGCGGTTGCGCAGCACGCCGCCTGCGTACCTTGGTATCACGGTGCACAAAGACGCCGATCCCCCAATAACAACCTGCCGAGGCCCTCCCCATGAAACGACTGATCAGCTGTTGCCTGCTGGTACTGAGCCCCTACGCGTTGGCGGCTGAAGATGCTTCGTGCAAGAACGTACGCATGGGCGTGGTCAATTGGACCGATGTAATCGCCACCAGCGCCATGGCGCAAACCCTGCTCGACGGTCTGGGCTATAAAACCAAACAGACCAGTGCCTCACAGCAAATTATTTTCGCCGGCCTGCGTGACAAGCGGCTGGACATGTTTCTGGGTTACTGGAACCCGATCATGAACCAGAGCATTACCCCGTTTGTGGACGCCAAACAGGTCACGGTACTGGCCGAACCGAGCCTTAAAGACGCCAAGGCCATGCTTGCCGTTCCAACCTATATGGCTGACAAGGGGCTCAAAAGCTTTGCTGACATTGCCACATTCGAGAAAGAACTGGGCGGCAGGATTTACGGGATCGAACCGGGCTCCGGCGCCAATACCCAGATCAAGGCCATGATCGAGAAAAACCAGTTTGGCCTGGGCAAGTTCCAGTTGGTGGAGTCCAGTGAAGCCGGCATGCTCTCGGCGGTGACCCGCGCAGTAAAACGCAATGAGCCGATTGTGTTCTTCGGCTGGACCCCACACCCGATGAATATTAATCAGGACATGACCTACCTGACGGGCAGTGAAGATGCCCTTGGCCCTGATGAAGGCCGGGCCACGGTGTGGACGGTCACTGCCCCGGACTACGCCAGCCGCTGCCCGAACGTCAGCCGTTTGCTCAGCAACCTGACCTTCAGCGCCGAAGACGAGAGCCGCATGATGCAGCCGCTGCTTGATCACAAGGATGCTCAAGCCTCAGCCCGGCAGTGGCTCAAGGACCACCCGCAAGACCAGCAGCGCTGGCTTGAAGGGGTGACCACGGTAGACGGCAAACCCGCTGCCGGGAACCTGAAACTCAGCGCTAAATAATTCAACACCGAGCCCGCCCTGCGCAGCCTGCAATGGCTGCGGTGTGGCGCTCTACGCCCCAAGGAAATGCCCCATGAACCACGACGTCATCATCACCTGCGCACTCACCGGTGCCGGCGACACCAGCGGCCGCAGCCCTTTGGTACCGGTCACCCCCAAGCAAATTGCCGAAGCTGCCGTGGAAGCGGCCAAGGCCGGAGCCACAGTAGTGCATTGCCATGTACGCGACCCGAAAACCGGGCAGTTCAGCCGCGATGTAGCGCTGTACCGCGAACTGATGGAGCGCATCCGCGAGGCGGACATCGACATCATCGTCAACCTCACGGCCGGGATGGGGGGGGACTTGCATATCGGCCCGGGTGAGAACCCGATGGAGTTTGGTCCCAACACCGACCTGGTCGGCCCGCTGACCCGTCTGGCTCACGTCGAGGAGCTGTTGCCGGAAATTTGCACCCTGGACTGCGGCACCCTGAACTTTGGCGACGGCGACACGATTTACGTGTCCACCCCGGCACAGCTGCGAGCGGGCGCCAAGCGCATCCAGGAACTTGGCGTTAAAGCCGAACTGGAAATTTTCGACACCGGCCATTTGTGGTTCGCCAAACAGATGATCAAGGAAGGCCTGCTGGATGACCCGCTGTTTCAACTATGCCTGGGTATCCCGTGGGGCGCTCCGGCAGACACCACCAGCATGAAAGCCATGGTCGACAATTTGCCGCCTGATGCGGTGTGGGCCGGTTTCGGCATTGGTCGCATGCAAATGCCGATGGCCGCGCAGGCGGTGCTGCTGGGCGGCAACGTGCGGGTCGGGCTTGAGGACAATTTATGGCTGGACCGAGGAGTGCTGGCCACCAACGGGCAACTGGTGGAGCGCGCCACAGAGATCCTCAGCCGCCTGGGCGCACGGGTGCTGAGCCCGGCTGAAGGCAGGGTGAAGATGGGCCTTAAAGAACGCCGCTAAGCAACTACGCAGCAGCATTGCCTGTGGGAGCGAGCCTGCTCGCGAAGGTCGTCAACGATAACGCCTGTTGACTGAGTTATCGCGGTGCCCTTGGAGCCTTCGCGAGCAGGCTCGCTCCCACACAATCTCATTATTGTTATCCAGGAGCACGCCATGACCTTTATCACCGAGATTAAAACCTTCGCCGCCCTGGGCAGCGGTGTCATTGGCAGCGGCTGGGTTGCTCGCGCCCTCGCCCACGGCCTGGACGTGGTGGCCTGGGACCCGGTCCCCGGTGCCGAAGCGGCCCTGCGCAAACGCGTCGCCAAAGCCTGGCCCGCACTGGAAAAAAGCGGCCTTGCTGAAGGCGCATCCCAACACCGGCTGCGGTTTGTCAGCACCATTGATGAATGCGTGCGCGATGCCGATTTTATTCAGGAAAGCGCCCCGGAGCGGCTCGACCTGAAGCTTGAACTGCACAGCAAAATCAGCGCCGCCGCCAAACCCGATGCATTGATCGGCTCCAGCACCTCGGGCCTGCTGCCCAGCGAATTTTATGAAACCTCCACACACCCCGAGCGCTGCATTGTCGGGCACCCGTTCAACCCGGTTTACCTGTTGCCATTGGTCGAGGTGGTGGGCGGGCAAAAAACCGCTCCCGAGGCCATTCAGGCGGCAATCAAGGTTTATCAATCCCTGGGCATGCGCCCCCTGCATGTGCGCAAGGAAGTGCCCGGGTTTATTGCCGACCGTCTGCTCGAAGCCTTGTGGCGCGAGGCGCTGCACCTGGTCAATGACGGGGTGGCCAGCACCGGTGAAATTGACGACGCCATTCGCTTTGGCGCAGGGTTGCGCTGGTCGTTCATGGGTACCTTTTTGACCTACACCCTGGCCGGTGGCGATGCCGGAATGCGACATTTCATGAACCAGTTCGGCCCGGCGCTGCAACTGCCGTGGACGTATTTGCCCGCTCCGGAACTGAGCGAAAAACTGATCGACGATGTGGTGGAAGGCACCACTGAACAACTCGGCCAGCACAGCATTGCCGCGCTGGAAAGCTATCGGGATGACTGCCTGCTGGCGGTGATGGAAGCGGTGAACGCAACCAGACTCAAACATGGCATGACCATCAACGACTGATCGAACCGCGAGGTACAGCATGCCCACCCTCACCACCTACACCACGCCCATTCTTGAAGAATGGGTCGATTACAACGGCCACTTGCGCGACGCCTTTTATCTGCTGATTTTCAGCTACGCCACGGATGCCCTGATGGACCGCCTGGGGCTGGACAGCCAGGGCCGCGAAGCCAGCGGTCATTCACTGTTCACCCTGGAGGTGCATCTTAATTACCTGCACGAGGTGAAGCTCGGCGCCCACGTTGAAGTGCGTACCCAGCTCATCGGCCACGACAAAAAACGCCTGCATGTCTATCACAGCCTGCACCTGGCAGGTGATGGGCGAGCCCTCGCGGGCAATGAGCAAATGCTGCTGCACGTGGACTTGGCAGGCCCGCGTTCCGCACCCTTTGGCGAGCACACGCTGGCCGTATTGCAGGCCATCGGGGAGCAACAGCGTGATCTGCCGAGACCCGAGTATGTGAGTCGGGTGATTGCCTTGCCTGTGCCTTAAAACGACCTGTTCTTAGGCATATCAGACATATCACCAAACCGCCCTTGCCCACTGGCTAAAGCCCTACCAGAATCAGACTTCGATCGCGCTTTGTAGAAGGATAAAAAGTCATGATGCACGCGGATTTGATTGATGAGCAGGATCTGGTTGGCCAACTGCGCTCGCTGGGCTTTGAAGTGTCAGGTACGGCGGAGCAGGCCTGCACAACGGCAGTCTGTGGGCTGAACGAGACCAATGCCCGCGCCCTCAAGGGGTTGGTCGAAAAGCTCTACACCGGCAGCGCAACCATTTTGCCTGCAGTGCGCGAGGCCATTGACCGGCAGTTGCTGCCGGGCTTGGCGCAGTTCAAGCAGAGCAAGGTCGGGTAAGGCAAAAGCGTCCTCACCCTAGCCCTCTCCCGAAGGGAGGGGGACTAAAAGCAAAAGCAGTTTTGCGCCTCGATACAGATCAAGCGCCCTCCCCACCCCGGGTGAGGGCGCTTTTGATTGTTAAATCCTCACACTGGCAAACGTCGACTCATTGCGCGCCTGATTCAACGCCGACATCGGCCCGGCCAGCGGCGCCAGCAACAGGGACTGCGGGATCTGCACCAGGGTGGTCTGCTGCGCAGTGTTGGAACCCACCCGCTCATCCCGTGGCGGAATGCCGAAGTATTCGCGGTAGCACTTGGAAAAATGCGGCGTGGACACAAATCCGCACACCGCCGCCACTTCAATAATCGACATCGGTGTTTGCTTGAGCAACTGCCGCGCGCGCACCAGCCGCAACTTCAGGTAATAGCGCGACGGCGAACAATGCAGGTACTTCTGGAACAAGCGCTCGAGCTGGCGCCGCGACACAGTCACATACACCGCCAGCTCATCAAGGTCGATGGGCTCTTCGAGGTTGGCTTCCATCAACGCGACGATTTCCTGCAGCTTGGGCTGGTTGGTGCCGAGCATGTGCTTGAGCGGCACGCGCTGGTGGTCCTGCTCGTTGCGGATACGTTCATACACAAACATTTCCGAAATCGCCGCCGACAGTTCACGGCCATGATCGCGGCTGATCAGGTGCAGCATCATGTCCAGCGGTGCCGTGCCGCCCGAGCTGGTAAAACGGCTGCGGTCGAGGGTAAACAACCGCGTGCTCATGGCCACGCGCGGAAAGGCTTCCTGCATCGAGGCCAGGCATTCCCAGTGCACGCTGCAATCAAAACCGTCGAGCAAGCCGGCATAGGCCAGGGCCCAGCTGCCGGTGCACACGGCACCCAGGCGACGGGACTGGCGCGCCTGACTCTGCAACCAGGACACATGCTCACGGGTCACGGTGCGCTGAATGCCGATACCACCACACACGATGACCATGTCCAGCGCCGGAGCCTTGTGCATGCTGGCGTCGGGGGTCACCTGCAGACCGTCACTGGCCCAGACCTGACTGCCATCGGCGCTGAGGGTGCTCCAGCGATACAACTCACGGCCCGACAACTGGTTGGCCATGCGCAAAGGTTCTATCGCGGAAGCCAGGGAAATGAGCGTGAAATTGTCCAGCAGCAGAAAGCCGATGGATTGAGGCGTACGGTTCTGGGGTTGGACCCCGGAGTTGAACGACGTCATCGCGGTATCTCCTCACACAAAGCGGGTGATGGCCTCAGGCACAGGCTCTTGTTATTACCCTCGTTTCACGGGGCTTTGAAATGACAACGCAAATGCCATGCCTAAACTTGAATGGCTATTCAACAAAGCCTGAAAACGACGTCGCAATGTGTCTGGCAGGGTGATGGGAAATGACGGTTAAACACGGATACACAGGTGCTGACCGAGGCTGTTGAGCACATCGGTAGCACTTGTGGGAAGGGTGTAGGAGCTGCTCGGTTACAGAATGTCACCGAAAGTACGAGTGCGCCAAAACGGGTCGGTGTGCGCTGAAAAAGCGCCGAGGCTGTAGGAGCAAGCCCGCTCCCAGAGGTGTTTGGGGGCTCAACATTCCACCGCACTGACTGCCAGGCCGCCGCGCGAGGTTTCCTTGTATTTGTCGTGCATGTCGGCACCGGTGTCGCGCATGGTGCGGATCACCCGGTCCAGGGAAATAAAGTGCTGGCCGTCACCGCGCAAGGCCATCTGCGCCGCATTGATCGCCTTGACTGCGGCAATCGCGTTGCGCTCGATGCAGGGTACTTGAACCAACCCGCCCACCGGGTCACAGGTCAGGCCCAGGTTATGCTCCAGACCAATTTCAGCGGCGTTGCACAGTTGCTCCGGGGTGGCGCCGAGGATTTGCGCCAGCCCGGCGGCCGCCATCGCGCAGGCCGAGCCGACTTCGCCCTGGCAGCCCACTTCAGCCCCGGAAATCGACGCATTCTTTTTGCACAAAATGCCGATCGCCGCGGCGCTCAGCAGGTAGTCGACCACATGCGCTTCGCTGACTTCATCGCTGAATTTCATAAAGTAGTGCAACACTGCCGGGATGATCCCTGCCGCACCATTGGTGGGCGCCGTGACCATGCGCCCGCCGGCTGCGTTTTCTTCGTTGACCGCCAGGGCGAACAGGTTGACCCATTCCATCGCGCTCAGGGTCGAGCCGATCACATTGGGCTTGCCCAGCTCCAGCAGGCTGCGGTGCAGGCGCGCAGCACGCCGACGTACATTGAGGCCGCCGGGCAGGATGCCTTCATGTTTCAGGCCTTGCTCCACGCAGTCCTGCATGGCGCGCCAAAGTTTGATCAGACCGCAGCGGATTTCATCTTCGCTGCGCCAGATGCGTTCGTTGGCCATCATCAATGCCGCCACGCTCAGGTGATGTGTGCGGCACAGGTCCAGCAGTTCGACGGCACTATTAAAATCGTAAGGCAGCTCGGTGCGATCCATGTCCAATACGCCACTGGCCGCTTGCGCCGCATCCACTACAAAGCCACCGCCAACCGAGTAATAAGTATCGCCATGCAATATGCCGTGTCCGCTGTGCGCTACCAGGGTCATGGCATTGGGATGAAATGCCAGGTTCTCGTCTATCAGGCGCATATCCTGCGCCCAGTCGAACGGAATCGGTACATGGCCGTCGAGTAACAGGGTGCGGCTTTCGCGCAGCTGCGCGATACGCGAACCAATGCAGGACGGATCAATCGCATCCGGCCATTCCCCCATCAAACCCATGATGACCGCGTTGTCACTGCCATGACCGATACCGGTGGCCGACAGCGAGCCATAGAGCTGCACTTCGATACGGCTTACCTGTTGCAGTTGATCGCGTTCACGCAAGCCCTGCACAAACAGCGCCGCCGCCCGCATCGGGCCCACGGTGTGGGAACTGGAAGGGCCGATACCGATCTTGAACAGGTCAAACACGCTGATAGCCATGAGCACGAACCTCGGGGGTGAATGCCTTGCATCATGGGGTGTTTGCAGTCGGCAAAAACGTCCAGCTACGACCCGCCTTTGCCTGCCAGCGCCCCCGACGTTTTATAGGGCGCAGAGGTATGAAAAAGACAGTTTTCAAGCCTCATTCGTCCAGATACGACCTCGCAGGTACTAGATACGACCCTGCCTGTACTGGATGCGACGCCCCCTGTAGGCGTTTGATTTTCGCTGTTACATGATCGGTTCTGACTCGATTGCAAGATGCGCTGGCAACACGCCTGCCGGGCATCGCCCGACCGCAACTGATATGTGCGGCTTTTCGATCGAAAACCGCAACCCGGACACACAGGAGTCGCTCCATGACACATTCCTCATCGTTGTTGCTGGCTGCATTGCTGAGTCTGCCCGTCATCGCCCAGGCAGCAGAACCGGCGCAACGCAGTACCGTCAATTTTTCGGATGTCGGCTGGACCGACATCACCGTCACCACCGCCGTTACCAGCGAAGTGCTCAAGGGCCTGGGCTACAAAACCAAAACCACCATGATTTCCGTGCCGGTTACCTACAAGTCGCTGGCCGATGGCAAGAACATGGACGTGTTTCTCGGCAACTGGATGCCGACCATGGAAAACGACATCAAGGCCTACCGCGACGCGGGCACCGTCGAGACAGTGCGCGCCAACCTGGAGAACGCTAAATACACCCTCGCCGTACCCGAAGCTCTCTATGAGAAGGGCCTCAAGGACTTCTCCGACCTGCCCAAATTCAGCAAGGAACTGGACGGCAAGATCTACGGCATCGAGCCGGGCAACGACGGCAACCGCATGATCCAGACCATGATCGACAAAAACGCCTTCGGCCTGAAGGACGCCGGCTTCAAGGTGGTGGAATCCAGCGAGGCGGGGATGCTGTCGCAGGTTGACCGCGCCCAGCGTCGTGGCACCGACGTGGTGTTCCTGGGCTGGGAACCCCACCCGATGAACACTCGCTTCAAAATGAAATACCTCACCGGTGGCGATGAGTTCTTCGGCCCCAACTATGGTCAGGCGACCATCTACACCAACACCCGCAAGGGCTACACCGAAGAATGCAGCAACGTGGGTCAGTTACTGAAGAATCTGGTGTTTACCCTGGACATGGAGAGCACCCTGATGGGCAAGGTGCTGGACGACAAGATCAAACCCGACGCGGCCGCCAAAGCCTGGCTCAAACAAAACCCGCAAGTGCTTGAAAGCTGGCTCGCGGGTGTTACCACGGTGGATGGCAAACCCGGGCTTGAGGCCGTTAAAGCCAGCCTTGCGAAGTAATCGCGGGCGTCGGGCGGCAACTGCGCCCGGCTCCGTTTCAATTCCCCTGCATGCGGACGTTCACTACCATGCTGATTGATCAAAAAATCCCTCTGGGCGATTACATTGCAAACTTCGTCGACTGGCTGACCCAGCACGGCGCCAGCACCTTCGATGCCATCGCCAGCACGCTGGAAGCCATGATCCACGCTGTGACCTTTGCCCTGACCTGGTTCAATCCCTTTGTGTTTATCGGGCTGATTGCACTGTTTGCCCACTTTATCCAGCGCAAGTGGGGGCTCACGGTTTTTGTGGCGCTGTCGTTTCTGCTGATCCTTAACCTGGGGTATTGGCAAGAAACCATGGAAACCCTGGCCCAGGTGCTGTTCGCTACATTTGTATGCGTGATCATCGGCGTGCCGCTAGGAATTCTCGCGGCGCACAAACCCATGTTCTACACCTTTATGCGTCCTGTTCTCGACCTGATGCAGACCGTTCCTACCTTCGTTTACCTGATCCCGACCCTGACCCTGTTCGGGCTGGGCGTGGTGCCGGGGCTGATTTCCACAGTGGTATTTGCCATTGCCGCGCCGATCCGCCTGACTTACCTGGGCATCCGCGATGTCCCCCATGAGTTGCTTGATGCGGGCAAGGCCTTTGGCTGCTCCCGTCGCCAGTTGCTCACCCGTATCGAGCTTCCCCACGCCATGCCGAGCATCGCCGCCGGGATTACCCAATGCATCATGCTGTCATTGTCGATGGTGGTGATCGCCGCCCTGGTGGGTGCCGATGGTCTGGGCAAACCGGTGGTCAATGCCCTCAACACTGCCGATATCGCCTTGGGCTTTGAAGCCGGGCTGGCGATCGTGCTGCTGGCCATCATGCTCGACCGTATCTGCAAGCAGCCGGACGCCAAAGCAGGAGCCGACGCATGAGTATTATCCGTTTCGATAATGTTGACGTGATCTTCGCCAAAGACCCCCGCGCAGCACTCGGCCTTCTGGACCAGGGCTTGTCGCGGGATCAGATCCTGAAAAAAACCGGGCAGATTGTTGGCGTCGAAAAGGCCAGCCTGGACATCGAAAAAGGTGAAATCTGCGTACTGATGGGTTTGTCAGGCTCGGGAAAATCCAGCTTGCTGCGCTGCATCAACGGGCTCAATACGGTCAGTCGCGGCCAGTTGTATGTAGAGCACGAAGGCAAGCAGATAGACATTGCCTCGTGCACCCCTGCCGAACTGAAGATGATGCGCACCAAGCGCATCGCCATGGTGTTTCAGAAATTCGCCCTGATGCCCTGGCTGACGGTGCGCGAAAACATCAGCTTCGGGCTGGAGATGCAGGGCCGTCCCGAAAAGGAACGCCGCACCCTGGTGGATGAAAAACTTGAGCTGGTGGGTCTGACCCAATGGCGCAATAAAAAGCCCGATGAGTTGAGCGGCGGCATGCAGCAGCGGGTTGGCCTGGCGCGGGCACTGGCGATGGACGCCGATATCCTGCTGATGGACGAACCCTTTTCGGCACTTGACCCGTTGATCCGCCAGGGCTTGCAGGATGAGCTGCTGGAACTGCAACACAAGCTGAACAAGACCATTGTGTTTGTCAGCCATGACCTGGACGAAGCTCTCAAGCTGGGCAGCCGCATTGCGATCATGAAAGACGGCAAGATCGTGCAGTACAGCAAGCCTGAAGAAATCGTGCTCAACCCCGCCGATGACTATGTACGCACCTTTGTTGCCCATACCAACCCGCTCAACGTGCTGTGCGGACGCAGCCTGATGCGCACACTGGACAACTGCAAACGCATCAATGGCTCGGTGTGCATCGACCCGGGGGATGACTCGTGGATTGATCTGGCGGAGGGCAACACCATAAAAGGCGTGCGCCAGGGTGCTGCTGTGGTGGACCTGCAACACTGGAAAAGCGGTCAGGCAGTAGAAGGCCTGGGGCGTGGGCCAACCCTGGTGGACAGTGGCATCGGCATGCGCGATGCACTACAGATCCGTTACCAGACCGGCAACAAACTGGTGCTGCACGACGATCACAAAGTGGTAGGGATACTGGGGGATACAGAGCTGTATCACGCGCTGCTGGGCAAGAATCTGGGGTAGGCATTACCCTCACCCCAACCCTCTCCCGGAGGGAGAGGGAGCTGACTTGTGGAGATAGTGAGTCAGCATGCAGTCAGTCCCCTCTCCCTCCGGGAGAGGGTTAGGGTGAGGGGCTTTTGCAGTTCTTAGCTATATACGCGGCCAAGGAGTTGGCGATGGCTTTCAAACTGATCGAGCACGTCACGGCTGATCTGCTCCTGGGTGAAGCCCATCAAGTCGTACTCCTGGTTACCGTTGTGCAAGTACACCTCAGCGCGGTAATAACGGCTGCGCACTTCGTCTTCACCCGACTCGCTCGGTGCGGCCAGGTAGCCATCCAGGCTGACTTCGTAGACAAACGGGTTACCTTCTTCCATTTCAACCCGCACGCCCATGCAACGCTTGGCGCTGCCCAGCAGGGTCTGCACATCAAGCCCCTGACTACGCAATTGTACCGCCGCATCTTCCAGTGCCGGGGTCACGTGTTTGTCCATAAAACGCTGCACCACGGCTTGAGTCGGCTGCAGGTCCTGTGCAGTCAGCCGCTCGCTGAAACCACGACGGCCACGGGCAGCCAGCTCGGCTTGTTCCTGTTCAACCAGAGTATCCTGGCGCATCGCCTTGTGCAGGCCAAACATAAACAGGATCAATACCACCGAAAACGGCAAACCGGCCAGTACCACCATGGTTTGCATCGCCGCAAAGTTACCGGCAAACAGCAGGCCGATAGTCACCAGCGTGATTACCGCCGACCAGAAGATCCGCAGCCAGTGCGGCGCATCTTCGTCCACATCACCGCCTTTGCACGACAGGTTGGCCATCATCACCGCGCCGGAGTCGGCCGGGGTCAGGAACAGCACAAAGCCGACAAAGATCGAGACACCGATAACAACTTTCGACGCAGGGTAATGCTCAAGCAGTTGATAAATCGCCATCGACGGCTGCTCAAGCGCCGTTTTACCCAGCTCCACGGCACCGTGGTTAACCACCAGGTCCAGCGCCGAGTTACCGAAGATCGACAACCAGGCCAAAGTGAAGCCCAACGGAATCAACAGCACGCCCGCCACCAGTTCACGCACCGTGCGACCACGGGAAATACGCGCGATAAACATCCCGACAAATGGGGCCCAGGAAATCCACCAGGCCCAGTAGAACAGAGTCCACAGGCCCAGCCAGCCTTCGGTTTTCCTGCTGTCGCCTTCGTACACGTACAGGTCGAAGGTTTTCATCACGATACCGTTGAGGTAGTCGCCGGTGTTTTGCACAAAACCGTTGAGCAGATGCAGGGTCGGACCGAACAGCAGCACGAAAATCAGCAGGCCACTGAACAGGATAATGTTCAGGTTGGACAGTCGGCGGATGCCGTTCTCAACGCCCGAGACTGCAGCAATGGTCGCCACGGTGCTCATCACGATGATCACGATCAACAGGTTGGTGTTGCTGTGTTCCATGCCGAACAGGTTCTCAAGCCCCGACGACACCTGCATCGAACCAATGCCCAGGTTGGTCACCAGGCCCAGCAGCGTCACGAACATACCGAAGCCGTCCACCGCATGGCCCGCAGCACCTTTGACCCAGCGCTCGCCCATCAACGGATACAGCGCCGAACGCAACGCCAGCGGCTGGTTGTGACGGTAGGCAAAATAGGCCACGGCCAGACCGACCAGCGCGTAAATCGCCCAGCCATGCAGGCCCCAGTGCAGGAAAGTCAGTTGCAACGCCTGGCGCGCTGCTTCATGGCTGCCCGACACGCCTTCAGGCGGGTTGAAGTAGTGATCCAGCGGTTCGGATGCGCCGAAGTACAGCAGCGAAATACCGATACCGGACGAGAACAGCATCCCGGCCCAGGCGCCATAGCTGAAATCCGGGGTGTCCTGTTTCGTTCCCAGTTTCAATTTTCCGTAGGACGAAAACGCCAACCCGACCACAAAGATCAGATAAGCAGCGATGACTACCATGTAGTACCAGCCGAAGCTGCGCGACAGCCATTCCTGGGCCACACCCAGGATACGGCCCGCTTCTTCGGGGGCAATGATCAGGATGGCAGTCAGCAAAAGTATCAAGGCAGTGGAGGTGTAAAACACCCAACCGTTGACCGTCACCTTTTGCGGTGGGGTCTTTATAAGAGAGGCAGAACTCATTGCACGGATGCTCCAGGGAGTGCGAGACAAGGACTTAAGGCAACGCACCACACGACCATTCGCCTAGATAGCGACCAACGGTCGAGTGATATAAAGACACCGCTAAAAAACCGGACCCGCCCAGACCGCGTTCAAAACCTGTGTGCGTCCCCTTGAAATCAAGGGCTGCCCCGCGTGGCCTGATGCGTTGTGCCTGTTTGGATCTCCCGTCAGCGCCTGCGAAAGCCTGCTTCTGCTTGGGTTCCATGGGAATTTACCGTGTCGATTTGCGCCATTCATGCGTAGGAAAACGACATAAATCGCGACGATTTGTCGCAGAGCTTATTCTTTGTTGATTGAACGTTCAATCAAAACAAAATAGACTGGCTGCCGTTCAGTGATGTTTTTGCACTGACCGCCGGCCCAAGGAGATTTGCGAAATGCCCAAGGTCGGTATGCAACCCATACGCCGCCAGCAGTTGATCGAAGCCACATTGACGGCTGTCGATCAGGTCGGGATGGCAGATGCCAGCATTGCGCTGATTGCCCGTCTGGCCGGTGTGTCCAACGGCATCATCAGTCACTACTTCAAAGACAAGAACGGTCTGATTGCCGCCACCATGCGGTACTTGATGAACGTCTTGATCGACAACGTCACCGAGCGCCGCCAGGCGTTGGGCGACGACAGCCCGCGGGCTCATTTACAGGTCATCGTCGAGGGCAACTTCGACGCCAGCCAGGTCAATGGCCCGGCAATGAAAACCTGGCTGGCCTTTTGGGCGGCCAGCATGCACCAACCGTCGTTGCACAGATTGCAGCGGATCAACGACCACCGCTTGTACTCCAATCTGTGCTGCCAGTTCCGCCGGGTGTTGCCCCAGGCCCAGGCCCGCAATGCAGCACGAGGCCTGGCAGCGCTCATCGATGGTCTATGGTTGCGGGGTGCCCTTTCCGGTGACGGCTTCGACACCGACCAGGCACAACGCATCTGCTACGAATATATGGATCTACAACTGGCGAAACAGGTGAGTTAGGCCCAATTAACGCTTAACCCCTGAACTGTCGTGAATCTGCGGTGCCACAGCTAGAGGGCACCCGACTCACGATTAACGCCCACCACTTGTCTGCACTTGCGAGGATTTTATGGCCCGTTTCGAACTGCAAAAACTCTACATCGACGGCGGCTACACCGACGCCGGTAGCGACGCTACTTTCGATGCCATCAACCCGGCTAACGGCGAAGTCCTCGCGCAAGTGCAACGCGCTACCAAAGAAGACGTCGAGCGCGCTGTAGTCAGCGCCGAAAAAGGCCAGAAAATCTGGGCCGCCATGACGTCCATGGAGCGTTCGCGCATCCTGCGTCGCGCCGTGGAAATCCTGCGCGAGCGCAACGATGAACTGGCCGCCCTGGAAACCCTGGACACCGGCAAGTCGTACTCCGAAACCCGTTATGTCGACATCGTCACCGGCGCCGACGTACTGGAGTACTACGCTGGCCTGGCGCCCGCCATCGAAGGCGAGCAAATCCCGCTGCGCGACACTTCGTTCGTGTACACCCGTCGCGAGCCGTTGGGCGTTGTGGCCGGTATCGGCGCGTGGAACTACCCGATCCAGATCGCCCTGTGGAAATCCGCACCGGCCCTGGCTGCCGGCAACGCAATGATCTTCAAGCCAAGTGAAGTCACTTCCCTGACTACCCTGAAGCTCGCCGAAGTCTTCACCGCAGCGGGCCTGCCGGACGGCGTGTTCAACGTTCTGACTGGCAGCGGCCGTGAAGTGGGCACCTGGCTGACCGAGCACCCGCGCATCGCGAAAATCTCGTTCACCGGCGGCACCGATACCGGCAAGAAAGTCACCGCCAGTGCTACCCAGTCGTCGCTCAAAGACGTGACCATGGAACTGGGCGGCAAATCACCGCTGATCATTTTCGACGACGCCGACCTGGATCGCGCCGCGGATACCGCGATGATGGCTAACTTCTACAGCTCGGGCCAGGTGTGCACCAACGGCACCCGCGTATTTATCCCGACGGCCATGAAAGCGGCGTTTGAAGCCAAGATTCTGGAGCGCGTAGCGCGCATCCGTATCGGCAACCCGCAAGACGAAAACACCAACTTCGGCCCGCTGGTCAGCTTTGCTCACATGGAAAGCGTGCTGGGCTACATTGCCAAGGGCAAAGAAGAAGGCGCCCGCCTGCTGTGCGGCGGTGAACGCCTGACCGAAGGTGATCTGGCCAAGGGCGCATTCGTGGCACCGACCGTGTTCACCGACTGCACCGATGACATGACCATCGTCAAAGAAGAAATCTTCGGCCCGGTCATGAGCATCCTCACCTACGACAGCGAAGAAGAAGTGATCCGCCGCGCCAACGACACCGAGTTCGGCCTGGCTGCCGGCGTCGTGACCAAGGACCTGAACCGCGCTCACCGCGTGATTCATCAGCTGGAAGCGGGCATTTGCTGGATCAACGCCTGGGGTGAGTCCGACGCAAAAATGCCGGTGGGCGGCTACAAGCAATCGGGCATTGGCCGTGAAAACGGTATCAGCTCGCTGGCTCAGTACACCCAGATCAAATCGGTACAGGTAGAGCTGGGCGACTACGTTTCGGTGTTCTAAACCGACAGGCCCGCATAAACCCTGTGGGAGCGGGCTTGCTCGCGATACAGGCGACGCGGTGCATCAGTTGCACCGCGCTGATGCAATCGCGAGCAGGCTCGCTCCCACAAGCTCTGCCACAACTTCAAAGAGGGTGCATTTATGTCCCAAGAATTCGATTACATCATCATTGGTGCCGGCTCTGCCGGTAACACCCTGGCGACCCGTCTGACTGAAGACCAAGGCGTCACCGTGCTGCTGCTTGAAGCAGGCGGCCCGGACTACCGTTTCGACTTCCGCACGCAGATGCCTGCGGCGCTGGCATTCCCGCTGCAAGGGCGTCGCTACAACTGGGCGTTCGAGACCGATCCAGAGCCACACATGGATAACCGTCGCATGGAGTGTGGCCGCGGCAAGGGCCTGGGCGGTTCGTCCCTGATCAACGGCATGTGCTACATCCGCGGTAACGCGATGGACTACGACGGCTGGGCGAAATACCCGGGCCTCGAAGACTGGTCGTACCTGGACTGCCTGCCGTACTTCCGCAAAGCCGAAACCCGCGATATCGGCCCCAACGACTACCACGGTGGCGATGGTCCGGTCAGCGTGACCACGCCTAAAGCCGGGAACAACGTGTTGTTCCACGCCATGGTTGAAGCCGGTGTACAGGCCGGTTACCCGCGCACCGAAGACCTGAACGGCTATCAGCAGGAAGGTTTCGGCCCGATGGACCGTACCGTGACGCCGAACGGCCGTCGCGCCAGTACCGCCCGCGGCTACCTGGACACGGCCAAGCAGCGTTCGACCCTGAAAATCGTCACCCACGCCCTGACCGACAAGATCCTGTTTGAAGGTAAACGCGCCGTTGGCGTTTCCTATATGGTCGGCGACAGCGACACCCGCATCCAGGCCAAGGCCCGCAAGGAAGTGCTGCTGTGCAGCGGCGCAATCGGCTCGCCAACCGTGCTGCAACGCTCCGGCGTCGGCCCGGCCGAACTGCTCAACAGCCTCGATATCCCGGTGGTGCACGACCTCCCGGGCGTTGGCCAGAACCTGCAGGATCACCTTGAGTTGTACCTGCAATACGCCTGCACCCAGCCGGTGTCGCTGTACCCGTCGCTGCTTTGGTACAACCAGCCGGCCATTGGTGCCGAGTGGCTGTTCCTGGGCAAAGGCATCGGTGCCAGCAACCAGTTTGAAGCCGGTGGTTTTATCCGCACCCGCGAAGAATTCGAATGGCCGAACATCCAGTACCACTTCCTGCCGGTAGCGATTAACTACAACGGCAGCAACGGGGTGAAAGAGCACGGTTTCCAGGCGCACATGGGCTCCATGCGTTCGCCGAGCCGTGGCCGGATCAATGTGAAGTCCAAGGACCCGCGCGAGTATCCGAGCATCCTGTTCAACTACATGGCCAGCGAGCAGGACTGGCAGGAATTCCGCGACGGCATCCGCCTGACCCGTGAAATCATGCAGCAGCCAGCACTGGATGCATTCCGTGGCCGTGAAATCAGCCCGGGCATCGACAAGCAGACCGACGAAGAGCTGGATACCTTTATCCGCGAACACGCCGAGACCGCGTTCCACCCGTCCTGCTCGTGCAAAATGGGCACCGACGAAATGGCTGTAGTCGACGGCGAAGGCCGTGTGCATGGCATGCAGGGCCTGCGTGTGGTCGATGCCTCGATCATGCCGCTGATCACCACCGGCAACCTCAACGCACCGACGATCATGATCGCCGAGAAAATTGCCGACAAGATCCGTGGCCGCCAGCCGGAGCCGCGCAGCACTGCCGACTACTACGTCGCAGGCGACGCGCCGGTACGCGGCAAGCCGCTGCGTGAAGTGAGCCGTACTGCGCAGTAAGCACTATCCGTAGCAGTTGACGAGCGGAGCGAGGCTACGTCCGGCGGCACAGCCGTCGTAAATTCAGGTTACGCGGTTCTTCGGATGAATCGCGTCATCTGGTTTCACGGTCGCTTCGCAACCGGACGCAACCTCGCTCCTTCGGCAGCTGCTACGAATTTTGTGTAACTCTTGAGTTTCATCTTGCCCCGCTTGCCCCCGCTTCAGCGCAGGCCTAATCTAGTGCCTCGCTTCGCGCCACACCCCCCCGCCCCACCCGACATGCCAGCCTTGCCTGGCCAAGAGGTTTTCTATGTTTGATGTTGTCTCTTCGAGCAAATGGCCGACCGGCTTCCTGATTAATCCAAACGCAGAACCTCTCGATCCAAAATGGCTCACCGAATTCAGCAAGATCCCCGCAGCCGCAGTCAGTGACTGTCTGGGCCGCAACGTGGGTGGTCTGGGCCTCAAGCCGTTCCACGGTACCCGCCCGATGCTGGGCAGCGCGCTGACCGTCCGTGTACGCCCGGGCGACAACCTGATGATCCTCAAAGCCATGCAAATGGCCCGCCCCGGCGATGTGCTGGTGATCGACGGCAGTGCCGACCTGACCCGTGCCGTGTTCGGCGGCATCATGCGTGCCATGGCCCTCAAGGCCGGGATTGTCGGCGTGGTGATCAACGGCGCCCTGCGCGACCTCGACGAGTGGCAGACCGGTGAACTGCCCGCCTATGCCATCGGCGGCGTACATCGCGGCCCGAGCACTGACGGCGGCGGCGAAATCAACGTCCCCATCTCGTGTGCCGGTATGCTGGTAATGCCAGGCGACCTGATGATCGGCGACGGTGACGGCGTGGTTGCGGCTTCGCGCAGTGAACTGCCGGAATTGCTGATCCGTTGCCACGATCTGCTGGCCCGTGAACAGGCAACGCTCAAGGCAATCAAAGAAGGCACCCTGGACCCGGACCGTTTTGACGCCATCCTGCGCGCCAAGGGTTGCCCGGTTTAACACGCTACGCGCGCCCCTGTGGGAGCGGGCTTGCTCGCGATGGCATCACCGCGGTCCAGCGGGTTAACCGCACTGCCTGCATCGTGAGCAAGCCCGCTCCCACAGACCCACCAAGTCCAAGGAGGTCTGTGCATGTTCGATTTCTACCCTCAGCTCAAGCTGCGCTTTGCCGCGCTGCGCACCCGGGCCGAGTTCTTTTCGTTACGCTATGTACGCGAGTCCGGGCAATACCTGTCGGTACGCAAGAACGTCGCAGAGCCTCCCTCATTCAGTCACGACCAGGGCGCCATGCTCACCGTGCGGTTGCGCGGTATCGAAGCCTACGCCGCCACCAACGACCTGTCCCAGGCCGGCCTGCAGGCCGCGCTTGATCGCGCCGAAACCCAGGCCCAGCTGATCGCCGGGCATGCCCTGCTCAACCTGAGCCAGGAGCCGGTGTGCCATGAGCGCGCCGACTTTTTCTCACCCGATCTTGACCAGGCATTCCCCTCACTCAGCGAGTGCTTTGCCCTGCTGGGCGCCGAATCAGCCGCCGTGCCCAAAGACGAGCGGCTGGTGAGCTGGGTGGTTTCGCTGGGCCTCAATCACGTCGAGCAAATCTACCTGAACAGCGCCGGCGCCGAGTTGCGCCGGGCGCAGCGCTTCGTTTACCCGGGCATGGGCGTCACCGCCTATGACGGCAACGATAGCCAGAGCCGCAGCCTGGGCCGCGAAAACTTCGGCCAGCAAGGTGGCGCCGATGTGATCAGCCGCTGCGGGCTGATCGGTGCCGCACCCCAGGTCGCCGATCAGGCCCTGCAATTGCTGCTGGCACCCAATGCTCCGGTCGGCAAACGCGATCTGCTGCTGATGCCCGACCAGATGATCCTGCAAATCCATGAGTCCATCGGACACCCGCTGGAACTGGATCGCATTCTCGGTGACGAGCGCAATTACGCCGGTACCAGCTTCGTCAAGGCCAGCGACTTCGGCAGCCTGCAATATGGCTCAAAGCTGCTGAACGTGACCTTCGACCCAACCATCCCCGAGGAGCTCGCCAGCTACCGCTTCGACGACGACGGCACCCCGGCCTACAAGGAGTTCCTGATCCGCGAAGGCTTGCTGCTACGCCCGCTGGGAGGCGCATTGTCACAGTTCCGCTCGGGCCTCGAAGGCGTGGCCAACAGCCGCGCCTGCGGCTGGAACCGGCCACCGATTGACCGTATGGCCAACCTCAATATCGAGCCAGGCGATCAGTCGCTTGAGCAAATGATCGGCGGTATCGAAAGCGGCATTCTGATGGCCACCAACCGGTCCTGGTCGATCGACGACGCGCGCAACAAGTTCCAGTTCGGTTGCGAGTGGGGCCAGTTGATCGAGGGGGGTGAACTCAAGGGCGTGGTCAAGAACCCCAACTACCGGGGCATTTCCGATCAGTTCTGGCGCAACCTCAGCGCCGTGGGCGACGCCAGCACCTTCAAGGTGCTGGGCACCCCGAACTGCGGCAAGGGCGAACCCAACCAGGTGATCCGCGTGGGCCATGCGTCCCCCGCCTGCGTGTTCAGTCAAATCGATGTGTTTGGAGGTGATGCCTGATGAGTACCCCATTGAGTCAGGCCGAGCAGTTCAAGGGGTTGGTCGAGTGGTTGGGCAAAGCGATCCTTGCGCCTGAGCAGTTCACCCTGGGCTATAACGGCGAAGCATCGGAATTTATCCGTTTCAACAAGGGCAAGGTGCGTCAGGCCGGACAGGTGCAACAGGCCAGCCTGAGCCTGAAGCTGATCCACGACGGCCGCCACGCCGATGTGAACCTCACCCTGGCTGGCGAGCCTAATGTCGACAAACAGCGCCTGGCCGATGCCCTGCGGCAACTGCGCGACACCTTGCCATTGTTGCCCGCCGATCCGTATTTACTGCTCAACCCGCAGCCGTGGAACAGCCATAACGTGCAGAACCAGCCCCTGCCGGACACGGCCCGGGTTCTGGAAGAAATCCGCAGTGCATCCAAAGGCGTAGATCTGGTCGGATTTTATGCCAGCGGCCCGATCAGCTACGGCTATGCCAGCTCCGAGGGCGCGTTTGGCTGGCATCAGGCCAATAGCTTCAATTTCGACTGGAGTTTGTTCCACAGCAACGGTCAGGCGGTCAAGGCCAGCTACGCCGGCGCCGACTGGGACAGCGAACGTTTCGCCCGGCGCATGCAACTGGCCCGCGAGCAACTGAGTTTCCTCGATCGCCCGCTGCATGCCCTGGCGCCCGGTGAGTACCGAGCCTACCTGGCGCCGGCGGCGCTGGAAGAAGTGATGAGCATGCTGTGCTGGGGCGGTTTTTCGGCCCAGGCACTGGCCAGCAAATCCAGCCCGCTGCAAAAGCTCTACGCGGGCGATGCGCAACTGAGCCCGCTGGTGTCGTTTGACGAGCAGGTCAGCCAGTCCCTGAGCCCGGCGTTTTCCGGCGAGGGGTATCCGCGTCAGGACTTGTCGCTGGTCAAACACGGCAAGGCCGAGCAGCAACTGGTGAGTTCTCGCAGTGCCGCCGAGTATGGCCTTGAGGTCAACGGCGCACCGGAGGGCGAAGCCCCGAGCGCACTGGCGATGGCGGCAGGGAGCCTGGTGCAGGCCGACATCCTCAAGCAGTTGGGCACCGGGTTGTATATCAGCAACCTGTGGTACCTGAACTACTCGGACCAACCGGCCGCCCGCCTGACCGGCATGACCCGCTTTGCCACTTTCTGGGTGGAAAACGGCGAGATAAAGGCCCCGGTCAACACCATGCGCTTTGATGACAGCGTCTATAGTCTGCTGGGTTCACAACTGGAAGCGCTGACAGCCGAGCGTGAGTTGTTGCTGTCGGCCAGCACCTACGACCAACGCCAGACGGCGTCAAATCTGCTGCCGGGGGCATTGGTCAAAAAGCTCACGCTGACGCTGTAACACCTGTGGGAGCGGGCTTGCTCGCGATTGCGTCGCTGCGGTTTACCTGAAAAAACCCGGGCCTCTGCATCGCGAGCAAGCCCGCTCCCACAGAGGATTATCGACAATCCATAAAAAGAGGTCCTATGCCCGTACGCCCGGTTCTAAGCCCTGAAACCCTGCGCTGGTTGCCGTGGGTGGTGGCCATCGCGTTTTTCATGCAGTCGCTCGACGGCACCATCCTCAACACCGCCCTGCCCGACATGGCCCGCGACCTCGACGAAAACCCGCTGCGCATGCAGGGTGTGATCGTTGCCTACATGCTCACCGTCGCCTTGCTGATCCCGGCCTCGGGGTGGATCGCCGACCGCTTCGGCACCAAAAAAATCTTTTTCAGCGCCATCCTGCTGTTCAGTTTCGGCTCGTTGCTCTGCGCCCTGTCCGGCACTCTCAACGAGCTGATCGGCGCACGGATCGTCCAGGGCCTGGGTGGTGCCCTGATGCTGCCCATCGGCCGGCTGGTGGTGCTCAAGGCCTATCCGCGCTCGGAGCTGGTGCGGATCATGGGTTTTATCACCATTCCCGGCCTGCTCGGCCCGCTGATCGGCCCCACGATGGGCGGCTGGATGGTGCAGTACCTGAGCTGGCACTGGATTTTCCTGATCAACCTGCCCGTGGGCGTTCTCGGTTGCTGGGCCGTCTGGCACTTCATTCCGGATTTGCGCGGCAGCGAGCGCACCCGTTTTGACGGGTTGGGTTTTGTGCTGTTTGGCGCGGCGATGGTGTTTATCACCATTGCCATGGAAGGCCTGGGCGAGCTGCATATGCCGCACCTGCGGGTGATGTTGCTGCTGTTTGCGGGCATGGCCTGTCTGGCAGCGTACTGGTTACGCGCGGGCAATATCAGCAACCCGCTGTTCTCTCCGGTGCTGTTCAAAACCAAAACCTTCGCAGTGGGCATCCTCGGTAACCTGTTCGCCCGCCTGGGCAGCGGCGCCCTGCCGTTTCTGGTGCCCTTGCTGTTGCAGGTCGCGCTGGGCTATTCCCCGTCACAGGCCGGGATGAGCATGCTGCCACTGGCCGCGGCCGCCATGCTGGCCAAATGGGTGGCCAGGCCGTTGATCGAGCGCGTGGGATATCGCACCGTGCTGACGGCCAACACCTTCGCCCTGGGCCTGATGCTGGCCAGCATGGGGCTGGTTACCGAACACACGCCATACCCGTTGTTGCTGTCAATGCTGGCCGTTTTGGGAGCGATCAACTCATTGCAGTTCACCGCCATGAACACCGTCACCCTGATCGACCTCGACGACGCCAGTGCCAGCAGCGGCAACAGTTTGCTGTCAGTGGTGGCGCAGCTGTCCCTGAGCCTGGGCGTGGCTTGCGCCGGGGCATTGCTTGGCGGCTTTACCGGGGATGGCGGCAACGATGGGGTGGACACGGTGCTGGGCGCGTTCCAGCTGACCTTCCTCACAGTAGGGATCATGGCGATGCTGGCAGCGGCGATATTCCTGCAACTGTCACCCCAGGATGGCCGCAAACCCAAGGCCAACTCGGAACATGAGCTGGAACATTAAGCTACTTTTCGCCAAGAACTGGATGACATCTCGTCCAGAATGTTCAGGCAAAGGGCATGGGACTGGTACACTGCGCGACATTTTGTTTTGCAGGCCAGTCCCGTGACCACCATTGCCACCGCTTTTAACACTCTGCCTCTGTCCGCCGCCATGCTGGCTAACCTCGACTCCCTCGGTTATGCCCAGATGACGCCGATTCAGGCGCAGAGCTTGCCGGTGATCCTCAAAGGCATGGACCTGATCGCCCAGGCCAAGACCGGTAGTGGCAAAACTGCCGCCTTCGGCATCGGCCTGCTGAACCCGATCAACCCGCGCTTCTTCGGCTGCCAGGCCCTTGTGATCTGCCCGACCCGCGAACTGGCTGACCAGGTCGCCAAGGAAATCCGCCGCCTGGCCCGCGCCGAAGACAACATCAAGGTGCTGACCCTGTGTGGCGGCGTGTCGTTCGGCCCGCAGATCGGTTCGCTGGAGCACGGCGCGCACATCATTGTCGGCACTCCGGGGCGTATCCAGCAACACTTGCGCAAAGGCTCGCTGGTACTGGACGGTCTGAACACCCTGGTACTGGACGAAGCTGACCGCATGCTGGACATGGGCTTCTATGACGCCATCGAAGACATCATTGTCAAAACCCCGGAGCGTCGCCAGACCTTGCTGTTCTCGGCCACTTACCCGGCCGGTATCAAGCAGTTGTCGTCCAAGTTCATGCGCAACCCTCAGCAGGTAAAAGCAGAGGCGCTGCACACTGACAGCCAAATCGAGCAGCGTTTCTACGAAATCTCGCCTGAAGAGCGCATGAGCGCCGTGACCAAGGTACTGGGCCACTTCCGCCCGCAGTCTTGCGTGGCGTTCTGCTTCACCAAGCAGCAGGTGCAGGAAACCGTTGATCACCTGACCTCCAAGGGCATTTCGGCCGTCGGCCTGCACGGCGACCTGGAGCAGCGCGACCGTGACCAGGTACTGGCCATGTTTGCCAACCGTTCGACTTCGGTACTGGTTGCCACCGACGTAGCCGCCCGTGGTCTGGACATCGACGCGCTGGACATGGTGCTCAACGTTGAGCTGGCCCGCGATTCGGAAATCCATATTCACCGTGTTGGCCGTACCGGCCGTGCGGGCGAAAAAGGCGTGGCCATCAGCCTGGTTGCACCGTCCGAAGCGCACCGCGCCCAGGCCATCGAGCAGTTGCAGAAAGCTCCGCTGAACTGGGAAACCCTGGACACCCTCACCTCTCAGGGCGGCGCACCGTTGCTGCCGGCCATGAGCACACTGGTGATCGGCGCAGGTCGTAAAGACAAGGTTCGCCCAGGCGATATCCTTGGCGCACTGACCGGCGACGCAGGCATCCCGGGTGCCCAGGTTGGCAAGATCGCCATCTTTGACTTCCAGGCCTACGTGGCGGTTGACCGCACCATTGCCAAGCAGGCTGCACAGCGCCTGAGCGAAGGCAAAATCAAAGGCCGCGTATTGCGCGTGCGGGTTTTGTAAGACGCTTCAAGAGCCCCCTCACCCCAACCCTCTCCCGGAGGGAGAGGGGGCAGATTTGCATAGAATTCGAAATCACCCTGGTCAAGCTCCCTCTCCCTCAGGGAGAGGGCTGGGGTGAGGGCTGCTTTTACCGAGGACACCGCTTTGCGCTCTACCGACGTTGTGATTATTGGCGCTGGCGCCGCAGGCCTGATGTGCGCACTGACCGCCGCCAACCGTGGGCGCAAGGTGATGCTGATCGACCACGCCAACAAGGCAGGCAAAAAGATCCTGATGTCGGGCGGTGGCCGCTGCAACTTCACCAACATGTACACCGAGCCCAACAATTTCCTGTCGCAGAACCCGCACTTTTGCAAGTCGGCCCTGGCCCGCTACACCCAGTGGGACTTTATCGAGATGGTCGCCAAACACGGCGTGCCCTACCACGAGAAAAAACTCGGCCAGCTGTTTTGCGACAACAAATCCAGCGACATCCTCGAAATGCTCCTCGACGAGTGCAAACAGGCCGGCGTCAGCCTGCACCTGGACACTTCAGTCGAACAGATCGAAAAAACCGACAACGGCTACAGCCTCAATACAACGCTGGGGCCGGTTGACTGCCAGTCTCTGGTGGTCGCCACCGGCGGGCTGTCGATCCCGACCCTGGGCGCCACAGGCTTCGGCTATCAAATCGCCAAACAGTTCGGCCACACCTTGCTGCCAACTCGCGCAGGCCTGGTGCCGTTCACCATCACCGATCAGCTCAAAGAGATCTGCACCGAGCTGTCGGGCACGTCGGTGGATTGCCTGGTGAGCTGCAACGACCAGAGCTTTCGCGAAAATATCCTGTTCACCCACCGTGGTTTGAGCGGGCCGGCGATCTTGCAGATTTCCTCGTTCTGGAACCCCGGCGATACGGTTGAGATCAATCTGCTGCCCGACCTCGACGCCCTGAGCTGGCTGCAAACACAGCAGGCTGAACGCCCCAACAGCGAGTTGAAAACCCTGCTGGGTGAAATCTTCACCAAGAAGATGGCCAATCTGCTGGCCGAGCACTGGTTCGAGTCCAAGCCAATGAAGCAGTACACCCCGGCGGAGCTGGCGCAGGTGGCGGACAAACTGGCGTGCTGGAAGGTGGTCCCCGCGGGCACCGAAGGTTATCGCACCGCTGAAGTGACCCTGGGTGGGGTCGATACCCGCGAAGTGTCGTCCAAGACCATGGAATCGCTGAAAAGCCCCGGCCTGTATTTTGTCGGCGAAGTGCTGGATGTAAGCGGCCATCTTGGCGGCTTCAACTTCCAGTGGGCGTGGGCTTCGGGGTATGCAGCGGCGCAGTACGTCTGACCTGCCCCCCTGCAGTCGCTGCTGCAACCTGCAGCAGCGACTGCAGGGGCGCATGAAAAATATTTTTGGTTCGATGTGACAGCCCCATTGCACTGTCGTCTTATCTGGCTCAAGTTAGCGAATCACGAGCCAGGCACCGCCACTTCATGTCATCGAAAAGCTTTCAGCATTCCCTGCGCCGCCTGTGGGCACTGGACAAGTTCAGTTACAGCGTGCGGGTATTTGTCGCCCTGACCGGCAGCATGGCTTTTTGCTGGTATCAGGATGAGATGTCACTGCTGATCCCGTTGTTTCTGGGGGTTATCGCCAGTGCGCTGTCTGAAACCGATGACAGCTGGCAAGGCCGTCTCAACGCCTTGCTGGTGACGCTGGTGTGTTTCACCGCCTCAGCCCTGAGTGTCGAGTTGCTTTTCCCCTACCCCTGGCTGATGGTCTGCGCGCTGGCCCTGGCCAGTTTCGGCCTGACCATGCTCGGCGCGCTGGGCGAGCGCTACGGGGCGATTGCTTCAGCCACACTGATTCTGGCCGTGTACACCATGATCGGCGTGGATCAGCGCGGCGGCGAAGTCACCAACTTCTGGCATGAACCCTTGCTGCTGGTGGCCGGTGCCGCCTGGTACGGGATACTGTCGGTGCTGTGGCAGGCGCTGTTTTCCAATCAGCCGGTGCAACAGAGCCTGGCCCGGTTGTTCTGGGAACTGGGGCTGTATCTGAAGATCAAGTCGGCGCTGTTCGAGCCGATCCGCAAGCTGGACGTGGAAGCGGGCCGGCTGGAACTGGCCCGGCAAAACGGCAGGGTAGTGGCGGCGTTGAACACCGCCAAGGAAATCATCCTGCACCGGGTCGGCAATACTCGGCCAGGTTCCAAACTCAGCCGCTACCTCAAACTGTATTTCCTCGCCCAAGACATCCACGAACGTGCCAGCTCTTCACACTACCCGTACAACGCCCTGGCCGACGCCTTCTTCCACAGTGATGTGATGTTCCGCTGCCAACGTCTGCTGCGCCAGCAAGGCGTGGCCTGCCAGCGCCTGTCGGAGTCGATCAAGCTGCGCCAGCCATTCGTCTATGACGACAGCTTTGCCGAGGCTCTGGGAGACCTGCACGCCTCCCTCGAACACTTGCGCATCCAGAGCAACCCGGCCTGGCGCGGACTATTGCGTTCATTGCGGGCACTGGCCGCCAACCTCGGCACCCTCGACCGCCTGCTGAGCGATGCAAGCAACCCCGACACCCTGGCCGATGCCACTGATAGCAGCCTGCTCGACCGCTCGCCACGCAACCTCAAGGATGTCTGGTCACGCCTGCGCCAGCATCTGACACCTACCTCGCTGATCTTCCGCCACGCCTTGCGCCTGCCCCTGGCGCTGAGTATCGGTTTTGCGATGGTGCACTGGATTCACCCAAGCCAGGGCTACTGGATCATCCTCACCACGCTGTTCGTGTGCCAGCCAAGCTACGGCGCCACGCGGCGCAAGTTCAGCCAGCGGATTATCGGCACTGCCATCGGCCTGGCCGTGGGCTGGGCGTTGTTCGATCTGTTCCCCAACCCGCTGGTGCAGTCGATGTTTGCCGTCGTGGCCGGGGTGGTGTTCTTTATCAACCGCACCACGCGCTACACCCTGAGCACGGCGGCCATCACCCTGATGATTCTGTTCTGCTTCAATCAGGTGGGCGATGGTTACGGACTGTTCCTGCCGCGCCTGTTCGACACCCTGGTGGGTAGCGTGATCGCGGCAGCGGCGGTGTTCCTGTTCTTGCCTGACTGGCAGGGTCGTCGCCTGAACCAGGTGCTGGCCAATACCCTAAGCTGCAACAGCCAGTACCTGCGCCAGATCATGCAGCAATATGCCCAGGGTAAAAGCGACAGCCTGGCCTATCGGTTGGCACGGCGTAACGCACATAACGCCGATGCGGCGCTGTCGACCACCCTGGCCAATATGCTGATGGAACCCGGGCATTTCCGTAAGGATGCAGACATGGGCTTCCGCTTTTTGGTGCTGTCCCACACTTTGCTCAGTTACCTCTCTGGCCTGGGCGCCCACCGCGACACCCAATTGCCTGCCGAAGTGCGCGAGCAGTTGATTGAAGGGGCCGGGAGCAAGATTGCCGACAGCATCGACCAGATTGCCCAGGGCCTGGCCACCAAGCAGGCGGTTGCAGTGCAAAGTGATGAGGAAGAGGCCCTGGCCGGCGAACTTGAACAAATGCCCGATGAAATAGATGAAAACCAGAGGCTGGTACAAACCCAACTGGCGCTGATTTGCCGCCAGCTCGGGCCACTGCGCACCCTGGCCGCGCATTTGGTCAAGGCACCTTAGGCCTTGGCGCCAGTCGGCATCACGCCTACTATCGAGACATGAACTCGCCAACAAGGACAAGATCGTGACCACCGACTGGCTCTGCAAACACCACAACGACCTGGGCAAGGAACAGCTCTACGCAATCCTCGAATTGCGCTCAAAAGTATTTGTCGCCGAGCAGAAATGCGCCTATCAGGACGTCGACGGGCAAGACCTGACGGGCGATACGCTGCATGTGATGGGCTGGCAAGACGACCAGCTGGTGGCCTACGCCCGCATCCTCGACCCCGAGTCCCAGGGAGGTGACGTAGTGATCGGCCGCGTAATCGTTGCCGTCGAAGGCCGCGGGCAAAAGCTTGGGCATACCCTGCTTGAACAGGCCCTGAAAAATATCGAAGAGTACTGGGCGGGGCAGCCCGTATTCCTGTCCGCCCAAGCGCACCTGCAACCCTTTTACGAGCAACACGGGTTCAACACCCAGGGCGAGATCTACCTAGAAGACAACATCCCGCACATCGGCATGCGCCTGACATCTCAGGGGTAACCCAGCACCTGCTTGATCTGCACCAGATGCCCAGCGACCCAGTTTTTGTCCACTGGCCCCCAGTTGCGGATCAGGTAGCGTCCGGCATGGTTGCGGGCGCCATCCTGCTGTTCAAATTCGCAGATGATGTCCAGATCGGCCAGGGCAGCAATGGTGTCCTGGGCGGTACGACGCGGCATGCCGGTGACTTCGGTCAAGGCAGGCACGCTGCTGGCGATCTGGCTATCGATCAACCAGGCCACATACAAGCGCCGGTAAAAGCTGCTTTTGGTTTTGCTGACTTCCATTCAGAACTCCTGCCCGTCTATACGGGTCCGCTCCCACACATAAAGTAAGTGTCAGGTTTTGCCCTGCATATCCCGCCACGTGAGGTACACCCGCAGGTCGAACTCCAGCTGGTGATAACCCGGCAACATGTGCTCACACAGCTTGTAGAACGCCTTGTTGTGGTCTGACTCTTTCAAGTGGGCCAGCTCGTGGACCACGATCATCTTCAAAAACTCGGGCGCCGCTTCCTTGAACAGCGAGGCCACGCGCAGTTCCTTTTTAGCCTTGAGCTTGCCGCCCTGAACCCGTGAAATAGCAGTATGCAAACCCAGCGCACGGTGGGTCAGGTCGAGCCGGTTATCAAACAGCACCTTGTCAAAGGATGGCGCATTGCGCAGGTATTCCTGTTTGAGCTCCTGAGCGTAGGCATACAGGGCCTTGTCGCTTTGCACGGCATGACGCTGTGGATAACGCTCGCTCAGGTAACTGCCCAGCTGGTTGCGCTCGATCAATTGGCGCACCTGCTCTTGCAAGGTCTGGGGGTAAGCCTGGAGGTATTTGAGCACAGTCATGGGGCGCCAACGCACAGCGTAAAAGTGCGCCAGTGTAGCGAATTCGATCCCCGGGCGCCCACGTCAGACTTTTACGCTGCCAAAAGGCAGACGCTTCCGAGAAAACACGATGCACACAAGCGCTGCTTGCGACCCGCAAACTCACAGGGCTATCTTCACCAGTCGCCGATGCTCCCCCGTGGAAGAAACATGAAAAAGCCGACGCCCGACGATCCCAAAGCCATTCACACTCCCCGGGATGATCATCAGCACGATGAAACCACCCGGCTTATTCTCGACGCCCTGCTTCAGGCCCCGCCCGTTTGCCTGGAAAACCTCAAACCCACCCGTGCACTAAGGGCAGGCAAGCAATCACCCTTTGCCGTGCTGCCTGATATCCGTGCAATCGAAGCGCTGTCCCATGTGTCGCTGATGCTCAAAAGCGCAGAAGAGGTCTCGGATGAAATCACCGCATACGCCAGCGGCATAGAGCGTGGGCTGGTGTGGTCGCTGGTGCATTCGGTGGAGATGTCCCGATCACTGGTGGACTCACTGCTCAGGGCCAATGGTGTTGATCCAGAGTTGCTAAAGGCACAACCGTCAAACTGGCCCTGCGCGAAGCAGGCTGGCAAGGGGGGGCTTTAATTCCTCCAAAAAAAAACGCCCCGATCAGATCGAGGCGTTTTTTGGTCGGGCCGGTCAGGCGGCAATCGACAGTTTGAGCTTGTTCATCGCGCTTTTTTCCAGCTGACGAATCCGCTCGGCTGACACGTTGTACTTCTGCGCCAGGTCGTGCAGCGTGGCTTTTTCTTCAGCCAGCCAGCGCTGATACAGAATGTCACGGCTGCGGTCGTCCAGCACTTCCAGCGCTTCGTGAAGGTTGCTGGTGGAGTTGTCGGTCCAGTCAGCATCTTCCAGTTGGCGTGCCGGGTCATACCGGTGGTCTTCCAGGTAGTTGGCTGGCGACTGGAACGCACTGTCGTCGTCAGCTTCGGCTGCCGGGTCGAACGCCATATCATGACCGGTCAGGCGGCTTTCCATCTCGCGCACTTCGCGAGGCTCTACGCCGAGGCTTTCAGCCACACGATGCACTTCATCGTTGTTCAACCAGGCCAGACGTTTTTTCTGGCTGCGCAGGTTGAAGAACAATTTGCGCTGAGCCTTGGTGGTCGCGACTTTCACGATCCGCCAGTTGCGCAGGATAAATTCGTGGATCTCTGCCTTGATCCAGTGCACCGCAAAAGATACCAGACGCACACCCATTTCAGGGTTGAAGCGTTTGACCGCCTTCATCAGGCCGACGTTGCCTTCCTGGATCAGGTCAGCCTGAGCCAGGCCATAGCCCGAATAACTACGGGCAATGTGTACAACAAAACGCAGGTGGGCGAGCACCATCTGCCGAGCCGCCCCCAAATCCTGCTCATAATAGAGACTCTCGGCCAGTTCACGCTCCTGCTCCGGTGTCAGCAATGGAATGCTGTTCACCGTATTGACATAGGCCTCGAGGTTCGCACCAGGGACCAACGCATACGCAGGTTGCAAAGAAGTGGTCATACGAAAAAACCTCCGTCTCACATAACTCGTGCAGTTCAGCACTGCGAAAGTTGACCGGAAACCTGGAAAAAAGTTCCCAAAAAAAGCTGAAAAGGTCAACAGGCAAAAAGAAAACTATTTAGGCGAAAGCTCACGTAAGTGACGCGCAACTGCAATCCATGCACCGATATACCCTAACAGCACCGCGCCAAGCAAGAGAGACAGACCATCGGCTACCGGCACACCCGCCAAGGCAAAATTGCTGCCGTACAAGCCAGCCAGCCCCACCACCGCGTCGTTAAGCCAGTTCAGGCCGAATGCCAAAACGCCCCAGGATAAAACTCCCGCACCAAAGCCATAGAGCGCACCCATATAAAGAAAGGGCCTGCGCACATAGCTGTCAGTACCGCCGACCAGCTTGATGACTTCGATTTCGATGCGACGATTCTCGATATGCAAACGAATCGTATTACCGATAACCAGCAGCAAAGCTGAAACCAGCAACACCGTCAAGCCAAACACAAAACGGTCACCCAATTTCAGGATTGCCGCCAGACGTTCGACCCAGACTAGATCAAGTTGCGCCTGTTGCACCTTCGGCAACTGCGCAAGGCGTTCGCGAAGGGCTTCAAGCGTCGCTTTATCGACTTCTGCCGGGGTTACCAGGACCACACCGGGCAACGGGTTATCGGGCAACTCTTTAAGCGCTTCGCCCAGCCCTGACTGCTGCTGGAACTCTTCGAGTGCCTTTTCGCGGCTGATAAATTCCGCGTCAGCCACCCCTGCCATACCTTTTATCTGATCGCTGAGATTTTCACCCTGCTGGCTGCTGGCATCCATCTGCAGATACAGCGAAATCTGTGCTGCACGCTGCCAGGAACCACCCAGGCGCTCGACGTTGTTAAGCAACAACGACAGGCCCATCGGCAGACTCAAGGCAACCGCCATCACCAGGCAGGTAAAAAAGCTGCCAATCGGCTGCTTGCCAAGGCGCTTCAGGCTGTCGAGCAGACTGGCCCGGTGAGCCTCAACCCAGGCGTGAAACAACATGGCGAAGGTCGGGCCATCGTCATCATCGTGTTTTTTCTTCGGCGGCTGCGGGTCGGCAGCCTTTGGAGCTACGCGCTCGGATACTTTGGAACTGCGGGTGGCACTCATTGCGCGGCCTCCCCGTCACCGATCAGACGTCCGCGCTGCAAGGTCAGCATGCGATGGCGCATGCGTGCGATCAGCGCCAGGTCATGACTGGCAATCAGTACGCTGGTGCCCAAGCGGTTGATGTCTTCAAATACGCCCATGATTTCCGCCGCCAGACGCGGGTCGAGGTTACCGGTGGGTTCATCGGCCAGCAGCAAGGCCGGGCGATGCACGATGGCGCGGGCAATGCCTACACGCTGTTGCTGACCCGTGGATAAGTCACCCGGGTACAGGTCGGTCTTGTCCGACAGCGCTACGCGCTCCAGCGCCGAGTCGACACGCTTGGCGACTTCAGCCTTGGACAGGCCGAGAATTTGCAGCGGCAGGGCGACGTTGTTGAACACTGTGCGGTCAAACAGCAACTGGTGGTTCTGGAAAACCACACCGATCTGGCGACGTAAAAAAGGGATCTGCGCGTTGCTGATTTGCCCCAAGTCCTGCCCCCCCAGTAGCAATTTGCCGCTGGTCGGGCGTTCCATCGCCAGCAACAGGCGCAACAGCGTGCTTTTACCTGCGCCGGAGTGGCCGGTCACAAAAAGGAATTCGCCTCGACGGACCCGAAAGCTCAGCTCGTGCAGGCCCACGTGTCCATTTGGATAGCGCTTACCGACCTGCTCGAAACGAATCATGGACGCTCCCGCTCCGCAAACAGAGCCTGGACAAAGGGTTCGGACTCAAAATCACGCAAATCATCGATGCCTTCACCCACACCGATAAAGCGGATAGGAATATTGAATTGCTTGGCCAGGGCGAAAATCACCCCGCCTTTGGCCGTGCCATCGAGCTTGGTCAGTGCCAGACCCGTGAGGGCAACGGTCTGATCAAACTGCTTGGTCTGGTTGATAGCGTTCTGCCCGGTACCGGCATCGAGCACCAACAGCACTTCGTGGGGAGCGTCTTCGTCAAGCTTGCCCATGACCCGGCGAACTTTCTTGAGTTCTTCCATCAGGTTGTCTTTGGTATGCAGGCGACCAGCGGTATCGGCGATCAATACGTCGATGCCACGGGCCTTGGCAGCTTGCACAGCGTCAAAAATCACCGACGCCGAATCCGCGCCAGTGTGCTGGGCAATCACCGGGATATGGTTGCGCTCGCCCCACACCTGCAACTGCTCGACGGCGGCCGCACGGAAGGTATCACCGGCAGCCAGCATGACTTTCTTGCCTTCAAGCTGCAGTTTTTTCGCCAGTTTGCCGATGGTGGTGGTTTTACCCGCGCCGTTGACGCCTACCACCAGAATCACGAATGGCTTGTTTTGCGATTCGATTTTCAGCGGTTGCTCCACCGGCTTGAGCATGGCCGCCAGCTCGTCCTGCAGCGACTTGTAGAGTGCATCGGCATCGGTCAGTTGCTTGCGCGCGACCTTCTGCGTCAGGTTCTTGATGATCACCGAGGTTGCTTCAACACCCACGTCGGCGGTCAACAGTCGGGTTTCGATCTCTTCGAGCAGATCGTCATCAATGGCTTTTTTGCCCAGAAACAGGCTGGCCATGCCTTCGCCAATGCTGGCGCTGGTCTTGGACAAGCCTTGCTTGAGACGAGCGAAAAAGCCTGTTTTTTGCTCGGGGGGCGCAACTGGCGCGGGGGCCGGGGCCTCGACCAATGGGGCTGGGGCAGCCACCACAGGTGCAGGTGCAGGTGCAGGAGCGACTACAGGCGCGACGACGGCAACTGGCTCTGGCTCTGGCTCTGGCTCTGGCTCTGGCTCTGGCTCTGGCTCAACAACAGTCTCGACCACCGCAAGCGCTTCAACAACAGGCTCGGGCTCGGGGATCGGCGGCACGATATGCGGTGCCTGCACATCCTCGACAAGCGCCACCGGTTCTTCGGCGACAGGCAAGTGCGGCCACGGTGCCGGCTCGGGGGCCAATTCAACCGCAGGCTCGGCGGCAACCACGACCACTTCGGGCGCGGCCTCGACCTCCACCGGAGTGGCCTCAACCAGCGTCTCAGGGATGATTTCGGGCGCAGGCGCGGGTTGTTCCACGACGGTTTCCTGCGGCTTTCTGCGCAGCCATCCGAACAGGCCTTTTTTCTCGCCAGCCGCAGCTGGGGTCTTCTTGTCGTCGTTGGAACCAAACATGGAGGACGGCTATCTCATCGTAGCGACGCGCCACTGTGGCGCCCCGGCAAATAATATTCGGTGTGAAACAGACTGTAATTTTGTCAGCTTGTTCGCACGCAACTGTATTCAGAGGGTAAAACACACCTCGTAAACTTCGTCTTAACTCGGGTCTGTCACGGGAAAGTCGGCAAAAATGCGAAATTTACCGGTATACATCCACACTTCCAAGCGGGCTCCTATACTGCCCGATCAAACGTCGTCTGATCGTCAAAGGCCTGATAGGCGTGGCCGCCAGTAAAACGGATCAGTATCCTAGCACCTCCTCACCCGCAGACGCTAAGGCCGAGCGGGTAGCCCAACAGGTTAAAAAACGAATGAATCTAGCCCGCCGCGCTGCTGGCCTGTTGCTCAGCACAGTTTTATTACCGCTTTCGGCCCTGGCGGCCGAACCGCAGCCCACCCACGAGTTCCGCCTGGACAACGGCCTCAAGGTCATCGTGCGCGAAGACCATCGCGCCCCGGTGGTGGTCTCCCAGGTCTGGTACAAAGTGGGTTCCAGCTACGAAACCCCTGGCAAGACCGGCCTGTCCCACGCGCTTGAGCACATGATGTTCAAGGGCAGCAACAAGGTCGGTCCCGGCGAAGCCTCGTTGATCCTGCGCGACCTTGGCGCCCAGGAAAACGCCTTCACCAGCGACGACTACACCGCCTACTACCAGGTACTGGCCCGTGACCGCCTGGGCGTGGCCTTTGAGCTTGAGGCCGACCGCATGGCCAGCCTTCGCTTGCCGCCCGAAGAATTCAAGCGCGAGATCGAAGTCATCAAGGAAGAGCGCCGCCTGCGCACCGACGACCAGCCCATGAGCAAAGCCTACGAGCTGTTCAGCGCCATGGCCTTCCCTTCCAGCGGCTACCACACCCCGACCATCGGCTGGATGGTCGACCTGGAGCGCATGAGCGTTGGCGAACTGCGCGCATGGTATGAAGAGTGGTATGCCCCCAACAACGCCACTTTGGTGGTGGTCGGTGACGTCACCCCGGATGAAGTCAAAGCCCTGGCCCAGCGTTACTTTGGCAAGGTGCAAAAACGCGAGATACCTGTCGCCAAAATCCCGCTGGAACTGCCGACCCCTGGCGAACGCCTGCTCAAGATCCACGTCCAGACCCAACTGCCAAGCTTGATGCTGGGCTTTAACGTGCCCAGCGTTGCCACGGCCAAGGACCCGATCACCGCCAATGCCCTGCGCCTGATTTCCGCGCTGCTGGACGGCGGCTACAGCGCACGCATGCCGACACAGCTGGAGCGGGGCGAAGAACTGGTCTCCGGTGCATCGTCCAGCTACAACGCCTTCACCCGTGGTGACAGCCTGTTCATGCTTTCGGCGATGCCCAACAGCCAGAAGAAAGTCACCATGGCCCAGGCCGAGGCAGGCTTGTGGCGCTTGCTCGATGACCTGAAAAAGACCCCGCCGACCACTGAAGAGCTTGAACGTGTGCGTGCCCAGGTAATTGCCGGACTGGTCTACGAGCGCGACTCGATCACCAGCCAGGCCACTTCGATCGGCCAGCTGGAAACCGTCGGCCTGTCGTGGAAGCTGATGGACTCAGAACTGGCCGACCTGCAGAAGGTCACCCCGGCCGATATCCAGCAGGCTGCCCGCACCTATTTCACTCGCGACCGTCTCAGCGTTGCCCATGTACTGCCCGAGGAGAAAACCCATGAGTGAGCGTAAAGGCCCCCGCTACGCCCTGCTTGGTCTGAGCGCCGCCATACTGGTGGGTGCACTCGGCTACTTTTTTACCAACCCGCAGCAATCGGTCGCCAGCCAGGCACTGGACCAGGCCAAGAGCGAGCACAAGCTCGAATCCCTGGCCGAGCTGGACGGCAAGGCGCCCAGCCACCGTGCGCTGAACGTGCAAACCTGGAAAACCGCCGAAGGCTCCAAAGTGCTGTTCGTCGAAGCACGGCAATTGCCGATGTTCGACCTGCGCCTGACCTTCGCCGCTGGCAGCAGCCAGGACGAAAACACCCCGGGCCTGGCCCTGCTGACCAACGCCATGCTCAACGAAGGTGTAGCGGGTAAAGATGTGGGCGCCATCGCCCAGGGCTTTGAAGGCCTGGGCGCGGACTTCGGCAATGGCGCATATCGCGACATGGCCGTGGCCTCGCTGCGCAGCCTGAGCGATGTAGATAAACGCACACCTGCGCTCAACCTGTTCGCCGAGGTGGTGGGCAAACCCACCTTCCCGGCCGACTCCCTGGCGCGGATCAAGAACCAGTTGCTCGCCAGCTTCGAGTTTCAGAAACAAAACCCCGGCAAACTGGCCAGCGACGAACTGTTCAAGCGCCTGTACGGTAACCACCCGTATGCCCACGCCAGTGATGGCAATGCCCAAAGCATCGCCGCGATCACCATTGACCAGCTCAAGGCCTTTCACAACAAGGCCTACACCGCAGGCAACGCCGTGATTGCGATTGTTGGCGACCTGTCGCGTGCCGAAGCCGAAGCCATTGCAGCCCAGGTATCTGCCGCACTGCCCAAAGGCCCTGCAGTGGCCAAGACCGTGCAACCAAGCGAGCCCAAGGCTGGCCAAACCCATATCGAGTTCCCGTCCAAACAAACCCACCTGCTGCTGTCGCAGCTGGGCATTGACCGTGACGATCCCGACTATGCCGCACTGGCATTGGGCAACAGCATTCTGGGCGGTGGCGGTTTCGGTACGCGCCTGATGACCGAAGTGCGTGAAAAGCGCGGCCTGACCTACGGCGTGTACTCCGGCTTCAGCCCGATGCAGGCTCGCGGCCCGTTCATGATCAACCTGCAAACCCGCGCCGAACTGAGCGAAGGTACGCTCAAACTGGTGCAAGACATTTTGGCCGACTACCTGAAAAATGGTCCGACGCAAAAAGAACTCGACGATGCCAAGCGTGAACTGGCTGGCAGCTTCCCGCTGTCCACGGCCAGCAACGCCGCCATCGTCGGCCAACTTGGCGCAATGGGCTTTTATGATTTGCCCCTGGATTACCTGGAAACCTTCATGCAGAAGTCCCAGGACCTGACCACCGATCAGGTCAAGGACGCCATGAACAAGCACCTGAGCGCCGACAAAATGGTCGTAGTGACCGCCGGCCCGACCGTGCCGCAAAAACCACTGCCACCTCCTACCGACAAACCTTCAGAGCAACCTCTTGGGGTTCCGGAGCATTAATGGCAAAGCCAAAAAACACATCGCACTCAGGTGCTGGTCAGTTACGCATCATTGGCGGGGAATGGCGCAGCCGCAAGCTGGACTTCCCCCATGTAGAGGGCCTGCGCCCGACGCCAGATCGCGTGCGTGAAACCCTGTTCAACTGGTTGGCCCCCTATATCGGCGGCGCCAGGGTACTGGACGTTTTCGCCGGCAGCGGCGCACTGTTCCTTGAAGCCATGTCCCGCGGCGCAGCCAAGGGCGTGGCACTGGACAGCAACCGCGATGCGATCTCCAACATCCGCGAGAACATGGGCATTCTGCGCTGCACTGTCGGCGAAGTTCAGCAGACTGACGCCCTGCGTTATCTGGACACCACGCCAAGCACAACCTTTGACGTGGTATTCCTCGACCCGCCGTTCAACAAGGACCTGCTCAAACCTGCTTGTGATCTGCTCGAGCAACGCGGCTGGCTGGCTGAAGACGCCTGGGTTTACACCGAAAGCGAGCTGCGCCCGTCAGAGCTGGGCTTGCCTGCCAACTGGCGCCTGCACCGCGAGCAAAAAGCCGGCGGCGTGAACTACGCCCTGTGGCAACGCGAAGCCACTCAAGCCTGACGAACCTGTAGTCGCTGCCGCAGGCTGCGATCAAGCCCGGAGGGGTCGCTTTTTCAAAAGCGAAGGCCCTTCGGTCCTTATCGCAGCCTGCGCCAGCGGCTACAGATTTTTGCGGTACAAGGTATCTATGTACCGCCCGCCTCTCCCCTCTCAAGCCCAATCTGTTCTGACGATAAACAGTCAGGACACCCACCATGAAACACCCCCTTGCCGGGCTGGCTCTCGGCTTTATGTTGCAACCGCTGATGGCCCTGGCCAGCAGCCAACCCTCCACTCAACATTTCACCCTGGATAACGGCCTCAAGGTTATCGTTCACGAAGACCACCGTGCAGCCGTGGTTCACTCACAGCTCTGGTATAGGGTCGGCTCAAGCTATGAGCCCCCAGGCCAATCCGGGTTGTCCCACGCCCTTGAACACATGATTTTCAAAGGCAGCAGCAAACTATGTCCGGCCGAGTCAGACCACATCTTTCAAAGCCTGGGCGCAACGGACAATGCGGCGACGCAAAATGACGCCACCATTTTCTTTCAAACCCTGCCCCCCCATGCCCTGGCAGTCGCACTTGAAGTGATGGCAGACCAGATGAGCACTGCACACCTGTCCGCTGCTCATTGGGCCGGTGAGCGCGAAGTCATCAAAAGCGAACGCAGCGAAAGCGTCGACAACGACCCCCATCAGCGCGCACTTGAACTGCCACGTCGCCTGGCATTCCTGACCAGCGCTTCCGGCAGCCCGGTCATCGGCTGGATGCACGACCTCGAACGCATGCACATCGATGAACTCAAGCACTGGTATAGAAGCTGGTATGCGCCCAATAACGCCACCCTGATCATCGTCGGCGATATCGACACCGAGCAGGTCAAGGCCCTGGCCACACGCTACTTCGGCCCGATTGCCTCACGCGAGCTACCTGTGATCAAGGCCCCGCTCGAACTGGCAGCTCCCGGTGAGCGCACCATGACTCAGTACATCGATCATCAAATCCCGAACCTGAGCATGACGTTCAACGTGCCAAGCCTGCACACCCAGACCGACCCGCGTTCAGCTCCAGCACTGGAGCTGCTCAGCGAGTTGCTCGGTGGCGGCGACAGTTCAGAACTCAAAAGCAGATTGTGGCGCGGCGAGGAATTGCTGATCAGCGTCGGCTCACATTACAGCAGCATCAGCCGCGGTGATGAGCTGTTCAGCATCGACGCCACCCTCAACCTTAAAAAGATGAAACCGCTGAGCGAGGTTCAAGAACGGATTTGGGCCGTGATCGACTCAGTGAAAAAAACACCCCCCTCCGGCAGTGACCTTGAACGCGCCCGTACGCGGATCATTGCACGGCATGTTTTCAGCCGTGATGACCTGCAAAGCCTGGCTCTGTATCTCGGTGAACTGGACATTGCGGGCTTGTCGCCAGAGGACGACGAAAAGCGCATGCAGATATTGGCGAAAATCACCCCTGAAGATATCCAGCTCGCCGCTCAAACGTTCCTGACCCACGACCGCTTGACCCTCAGCTATGTACTGCCCAAGGAGGCGCGCCATGAATAAGCCTCACGCAATCGCAGCCAGCCGCGCCTTGCGCGTCGCTACGCTGCTGTTCACCCTTGCCTGTGTCTGCGTGCAAGCCCGAGCACAAGAACCACAAGCACGACTGCAATCGCTGCTTGAGTTGAGCACTGCCGTGCCTGCCACCCGCCTGCCGACAATCAAGGCCTGGAAACTGAGCCAAAACACCAAAGTCCTGTTTGTCGAAAGCCACACCTTGCCCATGATCGATGTGCAAATCACCTTTGCCGCGGGCAGCAATCAGGATGGCGATACACCCGGCCTGGCAGCGACTGTACTGAGCCTGTTTAACGAAGGCTCGACGCTCAAGGACGCCAACGCACTGGCCAAGGGGTTTGATAGCCTGGGCGTGGATCTGGGTAACGGTATCGATAAAGAGCGGAGTTTCTTCACCCTGCGCAGCTTGAGCGCCCCGCACATCCGCGAACCCGCCATGCAGTTGTTCACCGAGATGCTCGCCCAACCGGGCTTTACCGTCGAAGGCCAGCGACGGGTCAAAAACGAACTGTTCACCAAACTCAAAATAAACCACGAAGACCCACACGCTCTTGCACGGATGCAGATCTACAACGAACTCTATCCGGGGCAACCTTACACCCGCTCCGACTTTGGCTCGGTCGAGAGCCTGGAGCGCATAGATGAATCACACCTAAGGGCCTTTTACCGTCGCGCCTACACTGCTGCCAACGCACAGATCGTGATCGTCGGCGACCTGACCCTGCAACAGGCGCAGAGCCTCAGCCGCTCACTGGCCAATGCCTTGCCCGCCGGGCCAGCACTCGCTGAAAGACACTCGGTGCCTGCCCCGCTGCCCCATGGCAAAACCCTGCATATCGAAGATGAAGCAACCCATACCGTACTGATGCTGGCACAGAATGCCTTGCCCAATCAGCACCCTGACGGGGTAGCGATCCGGGCCGGGCATATTATTTTCAGCCATATCCTCAACAGGCAGTTAAGGGAGGAGCGCAGCATCACCTATGGCGTGCTATCGCAAATTCCCCATGCGCAGGGACCAACCCCCTGGATCATCAGCCTCAATACCCCCTCGCGCTACAGCCAAAGCGCCCTGGTTCATATCAAAGCCCTGTTTGCCCAGTACCTGCAGGACGGACCCAGCGAAACCGAACTGGACGACATCAAGCAGTTCCTGCTGCGGGCGCTGCCACAGCTCACGGCCAGCAACCTGGATATGCGCAACGAACTGTCCATCATCAACCGCTTTAACCAGCCCCTGGCCTTCAACTACAAGATCCAACAGATTCAAGCCTTGACCAGAGAGCAAATCAAAGCGGCGATGAACCGTCACTTCACGGCTGACGGCTGGGTCGGCGTAACCGTCGGCCCCAGTGTTGCTCAACTGCCCCTGCCCAAGGTGATGGTGCCAGAAACGACGATGGCACAAAGTTGTATGCCTGCCATCAGATAACCCCGGCACCCGCACGCAACACTTGGGTGTCGGGCCCTGATGTGGCAATTTAGACATCCGCCGTACCTGTTACTCGATGAGAACCTCCGTGCCTTTTCCAGCCAGTCATGCTTCACCCCTCAAGCCTTTTACTCCGGCTACGGGTCTGGGCAACCCCCATGTCCAGACGCTATGGGGGCCGTTGTGGCGTACCAAGCCTGCCATTGAACATCGACGTGAACGTATCTGGCTAAAGGATGGCGATTTTCTCGATCTGGACTGGCACGGCACACCCTCAGACCATGCGCCGGTGGTACTGGTGCTGCACGGCCTGACCGGCTCGTCGGGCTCTCACTATGTGCTGGGCCTGCAAACCGCCCTCGCCGCACGCGGCTGGACCAGCGCCGCACTGAACTGGCGAGGGTGCTCCGGCGAACCCAATTTACTGGCCCGCAGTTATCACTCAGGGGCCAGCGAAGACCTGGCCGAGGCAGTGGCCCATTTACGTGCCGCACATCCGCTGACCCCCTTGTATGCCGTAGGCTATTCGCTGGGGGGCAATGTGCTGCTCAAGTATCTGGGCGAAAGCGGCAGCGACAGCGGGTTGCACGGCGCTGTCGCGGTATCGGTGCCGTTCCGGCTTGACCAGTGTGCCGACCGGATCGGTATGGGATTTTCCAGGGTCTATCAAGCTCACTTCATGCGCGAGATGCTGGCTTACGTCAAAGACAAAAAACATCGATTCCAGCTCGATGCCCAACACGAAGGTCTGGCCAGCCTGACCAGGCTTGGCTCGGTCGAAGCCCTGAGCAAAATGCGCACCTTCTGGGAGTTCGATGACCGCGTAACGGCACCTCTTAACGGCTATCTGAATGTCGATGACTACTACCGTCGCGCCTCCAGCCGCTACTTCCTCGGCGCCATCCACACGCCGACGCTGATTATCCAGGCCATGGACGATCCGTTCGTGTTCAAGCACAGCATCCCCGACACCAGCGAGCTGTCAGCCTGCACGCAACTGGAGTTGCACACCAGGGGCGGGCATGTCGGATTTCTGGAGGGCTCCCCAAGAAAACCGGGCTATTACCTTGAACGAAGAATTCCGCAATGGCTGGCCGCACTGCGGCTTGAATCTGCGTAATGGACGTAGAACAGGGTGAGTCGATCCGTTTCTGGCAAACACCCCCCCTGACGGGTGTCGAACTGCTGACGGCACGTTATATCGAACATCGCTTTGTGCCCCATGTGCATGATGGTTTTGTGATCGGCATGATCCTCGAAGGCGCCCAGCGCTATCGCTATCGCGGCGCCGAGCATCTGGCTGCCACCGGTACGCTGGTGCTGATCAACCCGGACGAAGTCCATAACGGTCACAAAGGTCATGATGCGGGCTGGCGTTACCGGGCTTTTTACCCGGACAACGTGCAAATTCAGCAGTTGCTGGAAGAACTGGAACTGCCCGCCACCCACTTGCCGACCTTCAATGACACATTGCTGTACGACTGCGACCTGTTTCGCGGGTTATTCCAGCTACATCAATTGCTCGAAGGGCCGGAGACTGCGCTGCAGCAGCAAACCGCATGGCGTCAGATGATGCTTGCCCTGCTCAACCGCCATGCCCGCCTGCCACTACCAGCCAAGCCCGGGGTCGAACACCGCGCTGTAAGCCGTGCCAAGGAAGTACTGCAAGCCCGGCTGGCAGAGCCACCATCACTGGAAGAACTCGCCGCCGCAGTCAATCTGTCGCCATTCCACTTTGCCCGCGTATTTCAGCGCGCCACCGGCATGCCACCGCACACCTGGTTGATGCAACAGCGTATCGCCCATGCCAGAGCCTTGCTGCAACAAGGCTGTTTGCCACTCCAGGTGGCGACGCAACTGGGCTTTGCCGACCAGAGCCACCTGAACCGGCAATTCAAGAAAGTCTATGGTGTTGGCCCCGGTGCATACCGGTTGGCCAGTGTCGGCACCCCTTAAGCCAACTGGCTCAATCGCCAGTAGCAATGCCCCGCGCAGGATCATTGATCCACTCGCTCCACGAACCCGCATAAAGCTTGCCTAGCGGATAACCCGCCAAGCCCAATGCAAAAAGGTTGTGACACGCCGTCACCCCGGAGCCGCAATAGGCAACCAGCTCCTCGGGAGAGCGGCCGGCAAGTTTTTCGGCAAAGCGCTGCTTGAGCTGCGCCGCAGGCAAAAAGCGCCCCGTAGGATCCAGGTTTTCGCTGAAGGCGGCACATTGCGCGCCCGGAATATGCCCGGCGATCGGGTCAATCGGCTCGACCTCACCTCGAAAGCGCGGCTGGGCACGGGCATCGATCAGGGTCAGCCCCGGCTTGGCCAGACGCTTTTGCAATTGTTCTGCGCTCAGCAGCATATGGCTGTCGGGTTTGCCTTCGAAAGTGCCACGCAAGGTCGGTGACGCATCCAGGCTCAGCGGGAAGCCCGCGGCATGCCAGGCCTTGAGACCACCATCAAGGATAAATACACCCTCGCGCTTGCCCAGCCAGGTCAGCAACCACCATGCCCGGGCCGCAAAAGCACCCGGGCCGTCGTCATACAACACCACATCGCTGTCGGCATTGATGCCCCAGGCCTGCAGACGCTCAACCAGAGTACGTGGATCGGGCAATGGATGACGACCGGTCACACCTTTGATTACAGGCCCGCTCAGGTCGCGTTCGAGATCGGCAAATTGCGCGCCGGCAATATGCCCCTCGGCATAACTGCAACGGCCGTAGTCCGGGTCTTCGAGGGCAAAGCGGCAATCCAGGATAACCAGGCCGGGCTGCGCCTGACGTTCATTCAGGGCATGAGGGCTGATCAGTTGCGCAACGGGCATAGTGAACTCCTGTGAGGGGGTGAAATGCAGTTATTGAACGTACAACGCGTGTTCCAGAGGGACGTAGTATTCCTTGATCAACTCATCGATGGCTTCACGTGCCTGGTCGGTAACAAAACCTGATTCCAGCACCAGCAGTTGGTACACACCGCGCTTGATGGCCTGCTCGCTGAGCTGGTCACTGTTTTCACGGGTGGCGCATAAAAAACCTACCCAGGAGGTGAGAATAATCCATGCATTCAGGCTCAGGGATTCAATTTGCCGGGGGCTCATGCACAAGATTTCGGCCTCGACAAAGCCAGCGTATATGGCCTGGGCCTGTGTGAGGCAGTGCTGGGAAAAACGTCGATAGCGGATGGCCAGTTCCGTGTCGCTGTGCAATAAATGCTCGATATCTCGATACAAAAAACGGTAGCGCCACATGGCATCCAGCAGTTGCTGCAGGTAGTGGTGCTTGTCGGCAACGGTTGGCAAACGCCCTTGGGGTGGGTGCAAAAAGCTCAATACCAGCGCTTCGTACTCGCTGAACAAGACCGCGATAATCGCCTGCTTGTTGGGGAAGTGGTAGTACAGATTACCGGGCGAAATTTCCATATGGGCCGCAATGTGATTAGTGCTCACACTGCGTTCGCCCAACTGGTTGAAAAGCTCCAGGCTGCTGTTGGCGATGCGCTGACTGGTTTTTAGTCGTATGGCCATGGGCTTGCGCTTAAATTAAAAACGAAAGGCATCTTACGGCCTAACCTTGAATCGATAAACAACACGGGGCAGGCCTTCAATTGACAGGTTAGAGCACAAGCTCTAAAAACATAGTGCTCTTCTACGATAAATACCGATAAAAACCGCCTGGAGCCATCATGCCTGTCGACAGCACTCACACTCACGACGCCCCGGTTCAACCGGACGCTCTCCAGTCCCTGCTCGACAAGCAGCGCCAGGCCTATGCCGCTCATCCATTCCCGCCACTTGCGCAGCGCCAGCAATGGCTCAAAAGCCTGCGCCAGCTGTTGAGCCGCGAGCGCGAGGTGCTGATCGATGCCATCAGCCAGGATTTCAGCCATCGCAGCCCGGACGAGACCCTGTTTGCCGAATTGATGCCGTGCTTGCACAGCATTGATTATGCCCTCAAACACCTTAAGCGCTGGATGAAACCTTCCTCACGCAGCGTAGGCATGATGTTCGCGCCCGCCAGTGCCAAAGTGATGTATCAGCCGCTGGGGGTTGTGGGAATTATTGTGCCGTGGAACTACCCGCTGTATCTGGCCATCGGCCCGTTGGTTGGCGCATTGGCTGCCGGCAACCGGGTCATGCTCAAGCTCAGCGAGTTCACCCCGGTCACCGGGCACTGGCTCAAGGATTTGCTGGGGCGGATCTTCCCCGAAGACATGGTTGCGGTGGTACTGGGCGAGGCAGATGTGGCGGTGGCGTTCTCCGGGCTGGCGTTCGATCACTTGCTGTTCACCGGTTCCACCCATGTGGGCAAACGGGTGATGCGTGCAGCTTCTGAAAACCTGACGCCCGTAACACTGGAGCTGGGTGGTAAATCTCCCGCTATCGTGTCGGCCGATGTACCGCTCAAAGACGCTGCCCAGCGCATCGCCTGGGGCAAAACACTCAACGCCGGGCAAACCTGTATCGCTCCGGATTATGTGCTGGTACCCCAGGATCGGGTAGACGGCTTCGTCGATGCCTACCGCCAGGCCGTTCACAGCTTTTATCCGACCCTCATCGACAACCCGGACTACACCGCAATTATCAATGACCGGCAGCTGGCGCGCCTTGAACGGCTGCAAACCGACGCCACCCTCAAGGGCGCACGGTTGATCCCGCTGTATGAACAGGGCCAGGGGCGGCGCATGCCCCATACGCTGGTGCTGGATGTAAACGACGAGATGCACGTCATGCAGGACGAAATCTTCGGCCCTCTACTACCCGTTGTGCCCTACTCCAATCTGGATCAGGCAATGGCCTACATCAACCGTAGACCCCGCCCTCTGGCACTGTATTACTTCGGCTACAACAAAGCCGAGCAACAGAGGGTTATCCACACCACTCACTCGGGCGGGGTCAGCATCAACGAAACGTTGTTGCATGTGGCTATCGACGACCTGCCTTTTGGCGGCGTCGGGCATTCAGGCATGGGGCATTACCACGGCCACGAAGGTTTCCTGACCTTCAGCAAAGCCAAGGGCGTGCTGTGCAAACAGCGCCTGAACAGCTCGCCGATGATCTATCCGCCTTATGACCGGCAACTGGTACGCATGATCCAGAAGCTGTTTATCCGCTAACGGGCTTTATCGAAAAACTGGCGAGCCTACTGGGCCAACGCCTGAAAAAATCATGAAAAAGCAGTAAATTCGTCGCGTCTATAGTGCTTTCTTCTGCGAATGGCGACTTGGCCGACCGGGAATGCTGCGATACCATCCGACTCCCCAACGGATTCCCGCCAGGACGACGCGATGAACCGAGTGTTGTACCCAGGTACATTCGACCCTATTACCAAGGGCCATGGCGATCTGGTCGAACGCGCTTCGCGCCTGTTTGACCACGTGATCATTGCTGTCGCTGCCAGCACCAAGAAAAACCCGCTATTCCCTCTGGAACAGCGGGTGGAGCTGGCTCGTGAAGTCACCAAACACCTGCCCAATGTTGAGGTGGTCGGTTTCTCGACGCTGCTCGCGCACTTTGCCAAAGAACAGAATGCCAATGTGTTCCTGCGTGGCCTGCGTGCCGTGTCGGACTTCGAATACGAGTTCCAGCTGGCGAACATGAATCGCCAACTGGCCCCCGATGTCGAGAGCCTGTTCCTCACGCCGTCAGAACGTTATTCGTTTATATCCTCGACGTTGGTGCGCGAAATCGCAGCATTAGGCGGTGATATCAACAAATTCGTACACCCGGCCGTGGCTGATGCCCTGACCGAGCGTTTTCGCAAGAAATAACCACTGAAGCGGCGTCCGCGTGCACTGCGGGCGCCAATGCGGCACAATTGCCGCATTCGATTTCAGTTGCCCGGGCCGAGCGCCCCGGCCGGAGTACCCATGTCCCTGATCATCACCGACGATTGCATTAACTGCGACGTCTGCGAACCCGAGTGTCCGAACGCCGCCATTTCCCAGGGTGAAGAGATCTACGTGATCGACCCCAACCTGTGCACCCAGTGCGTTGGCCATTACGATGAGCCGCAATGCCAGCAGGTGTGCCCGGTTGACTGCATCCCGCTGGATGAAGCCCACCCGGAAACCGAAGAACAGCTGATGGAAAAGTACCGGGCAATTACCGGGAAGGCCTGATTCATCGTCTATGCGATGTGTGTGGGAGCGGGCTGCTCGCGATAGATTCACTGCGATCGACCCGTTCGACCGAGGTGGTTGCATCGCGAGCAAGCCCGCTCCCACAAGAGTTCAGTGCAGGACTGGTGGCTACGTCTGGCAACGCGGGCAAAACACGCTCGCACGCTGGCCCAGTTTGACGTCACGCAGTTCCGTGCCGCAAATCTTGCACGGTTCATAACCACGCCCGTATACAAACAGCTCCTGCTGAAAATAACCGGGCTGGCCATCGCCACCAATAAAGTCGCGCAATGTGGTGCCGCCCCGCTCGATAGCGGCCGCCAGAATCCGCTTGATCTCAATCGCCAGCTTCAAATAGCGTGCCCGGGAAATACTCCCGGCAGCGCGACGCGGGTCAATACCTGCGGCAAACAGCGCTTCGGTCGCATAAATATTACCCACGCCCACCACCACCGCGTTGTCCATGATGAACGGTTTGACCGCCATCGAACGTTTGCGCGACAGCTGAAACAGCCGCTCACCATCAAACAGGTCGGTCAGCGGCTCCGGCCCCAGGCGCACCAGCAGCTCATGGTTCAGAGGGTCAAGGCTCCAGAGCATCGCCCCGAACCGGCGCGGGTCGGTATAACGCAGGGCCAGCCCGGATTCCAGCTCGATATCCACATGCTCATGCTTGGCCGCAGGTAACCCGGCCTCCACCAGCCGCAGGTTGCCCGACATGCCCAAGTGGCTGATCAGTGTCCCAACCTCGGCATTGATCAGCAAATACTTGGCCCGGCGCTCGACCAGCACAATACGCTGCCCCGACAACCGCACATCGAGATCCTCAGGGATCGGCCAGCGCAAACGACGCTCGCGCACAATCACCCGACTGACCCGCTGCCCTTCAAGGTGCGGGGCTATGCCGCGGCGGGTGGTTTCGACTTCAGGTAATTCAGGCATGGGGGCTCCGCACTCTGGAATAGCTGGCGATTCTAGCGGAAATTTCAGCGCCACTGAGCCCGTGATCCGACGCAATGCGGTGAATCAGCCAAGCCTCAGGGTTGCGTCTAAGGCTATAATCGCGCCCTTTTCAATACCCGGAGCGACGTCATGTCCCTGCCAAGCCTGCGCCTTAAAGCCAATGCCGATCGACGCCTGCGCGCCGGCCACCTGTGGGTCTACAGCAACGAAATCGATGTAGCTGCCACACCACTGAACGGTTTTAAGGCCGGCGACCAAGCGGTACTCGAAACCGCCGGCGGCAAGCCGCTGGGCATCGTTGCCATGAGCCCCAACAACCTGATCTGTGCACGCCTGCTGTCGCGCGACATCAAGCTGCCACTGGACAAGTCGCTGCTGGTACACCGCCTGAACGTGGCCCTGTCCCTGCGTGAGCGCCTGTTCGACAAGCCTTACTACCGCCTGGTCTACGGCGACTCCGATTTGTTGCCGGGCCTGGTGGTTGACCGTTTCGGCGACATTCTGGTGGTTCAACTGGCCTCGGCCACAATGGAACACCACAAAGAAGACGTGATCGCAGCCCTGGTGCAAGTCATCAAGCCAAGCGGCATCCTGTTCAAGAACGACTCGGCTGCCCGTGATGCCGAAGGCCTTGAACGCTATGTTGAAACCGTCTTCGGCCTGGTACCGGAGTGGGTTGCCCTGGAAGAAAACGGCGTGAAGTTCGAAGCACCGGTGATCGCCGGGCAAAAAACCGGCTGGTTCTATGACCACCGCATGAACCGTGCGCGTCTGGCCCCGTACGTCAAAGGTAAACGCGTACTGGATCTGTACAGCTACATCGGCGGCTGGGGTATTCAAGCCGGTGCGTTTGGCGCCAGCGAAGTGTTCTGCGTTGACGCCTCGTCCTTCGCCCTTGACGGTGTTGAGCGCAACGCTGCGCTGAACGGCTTTGCCGAGAAAGTCACCTGCATGGAAGGCGACGTGTTTGAAGCTCTCAAGGAGCTTAAAGCCAACGAAGAGCGTTTCGACGTGATCGTGGCCGACCCGCCGGCGTTCATCAAACGCAAAAAAGACCTGAAAAATGGCGAAGGCGCTTACCGCCGCCTGAACGAGCAAGCCATGCGCCTGCTCAACAAGGACGGCATTCTGGTCAGCGCATCGTGCTCGATGCACCTGCCCGAAGACGACCTGCAAAACATCCTGCTGACCAGCGCCCGCCATCTGGACCGCAACATGCAGCTGCTGGAGCGCGGCGGCCAGGGCCCGGACCACCCGGTGCACCCGGCCATCCCGGAAACACGCTACATCAAGAGCATCACCTGCCGTTTGCTGCCTAACAGCTAAGACGCACAGCACCTCGTAGCAGCTGCCGAATGAACGAGGCTGCGTTCGATTGCAAAGCAATCGTAAAACCTGAACTCCCGGTCTGTTAATTAAACCGCGGGCTCAGGTTTTACGACGGCTGCGCCGCCGAACGCAGCCTTCGTTCCTCGGCAGTTGCTACGGGGGGCTCAAGGCTTGCGAGGCTTCTCCAGCTTCGGCGTCAGCTCAACCTCGCCAATCTGCAACGATTGATAAGTCGGCTTCACCACCTTCACATTGCCCTGGCGGATCTTCTCGATCAGCTCCAGCGCACTCTCATCCCCCAGGTAAGTCCCGGCTCGCCGCCATTTGCCCTGAGCATCACGCTTGAAGAAGTGCAACGGTTCGGACCACTTGTTCTTGGGTAATTGCAGGACCTCCGGCTGCCCGTCCTGATCCAGATCCACGGCCCACAGGGCGCAACCTGGCGCCAGGCACAACTGCCCGTCAAACCCCTTGTCTTCAAACTGCTCACTGCCCTCGACCTTGGGCCCGATCCATTCCAGCAACCGCTCCGACCCTCTGGGGCCATTGCCCGAACCTGCTTCCTTGAGGCGTTTCAGCAAGACTTGCCGCTGCGGCCCGGTCAGTACCAGCCCTTGCTCGACTTGCACCAACAACGCGTCATACGCCTGCTTGCCCTGAGGCCCCAGACGATTGCGCAAGGTATCTGCATCAAAGGTATCCACCGCAGTCTTGCCGCTGAGCAAGCGCTGCACCTGATTGTTCGCACTCAACTTGAGCGGGCTGAACCACGGCGTATGCAACCCCAGCAGCACCACCACGCACAGCAGCGCAATTAGCGGATTGCTGGCGCGCAAGCTGCCCAGCCAGACGGCCCTTGAAGCAAACACGGCCCAAACCGCCGCCAGGCTGTGAACAAAAATAACCAGCACCAGCACGATGGCGAGGATCCGTGACGGGGTCAGGCCGTACTGCTCGATACGCAGCCAGGTCGAATACCCTGCCAACACCACCAGCACCGGTAAACACAGCAGGCACAGGTCGATCACCCGCACCAGCCAGACCGGGTACCCGCTGCCCTGGGTGCCATCCTGAAACACGCCATTGAGCAAAAACAAACTGACCGCCACCAGCCACAGCATGATCGGCGTCGAATAACCGGTATCCCAGATCGGCTCCAGCCCGGTAAAGGGCAAAGCGAAGGTGAACACAATGACAATCAACGCACTCAACGGCAGCAAAAAGCGGCATAGCGCCAGCAGAATCCCGCGCAGCAGCCCGATCACCCGGTCCTTTTCACGCCCCATATGAACGCCCAGGGCAAACACCATCGCCGAACTGACATACATAAACCCGTCAGTTGAGAACAGCTTGTTGAGCGCCACGATGCCGAGCATCTTGAACAGCCCGCCCCACAACAGCAGCAATGCCCAGAACACGCCATTCAACAGCAACCCCAGAAGCACGATAAACACCGTGTCCCAAGCATGGCGAAACAGGTCCTGGTAGCGTGGGTAGCGCTCTTCACGGGTCGGCCAGCTCAGAATAAAAACCGTACACACATAGGTAACGACTACGGCAAAGAAGGTCCAGCTGCCCACCAGCCAGCTGCCTGAGCGCCAATACTCATCGCCGTCCCAAAATACCCAGGCACTGATTGACGTCATGACTGCCGTGAGTCCGAGCACCCGCCATACCGTGCCACGCTGGCGGATATTCTCATCCAGCAGCAACAGGTTGATGCCACCCACCAGCACTGCCGTCATCAGGCCATAACGGACTCCCGGCTCGCCTATGGCGGTGCTCAGCCACAGCAACAGCCCTTGCACCAGGCCGATGACCAGATACGTTTTGACAGATCGCTCAAGCGTCAGCATTTGGAACCCTCACTACAAAACCAATCGCACACTATTACTTGATTGCCGTTAAATGGTCGTGCCACTTATTAAAAATAGTTCTTTCCCACACAAAAGCAGGCCAGGCCTTACTAGAGCTGATTGCCTCATGCAGTATCCCAAGTCGCTCATTTGTACCCTGGCGCAACCCTCGGGCCCATTCCCTCCCGCCGCCAGCCGTGTAGAATCGACGCATTCATCGCCAATCATCCCCGGCGGGTTTATGAGCTCAAGCCCAGACGCGCGGCGATCCCGCAGCGTTTACGGCAACTCGCGGATACGTGGTCATTTTCTGTGTGATCCGCCTGTCATTAGAAGCTCACTTCCCTGTTTGTTACCTGATTAGCCGCCCGGAGTTGCTCCATGCCTGACTATCGTTCGAAAACCTCCACCCATGGCCGCAACATGGCCGGTGCCCGCGCTTTGTGGCGCGCCACGGGGATGAAAGATGCCGACTTTAAAAAGCCGATCATCGCCATTGCCAACTCCTTCACCCAGTTCGTACCCGGCCACGTCCACCTCAAGGACATGGGCCAGCTGGTAGCCCGCGAGATCGAGCGCGCAGGCGGCGTTGCCAAAGAATTCAACACCATTGCCGTCGACGACGGCATCGCCATGGGCCATGACGGCATGCTGTACTCGCTGCCTAGCCGCGAGATCATCGCCGACTCCGTGGAATACATGGTCAACGCCCACTGCGCCGACGCCATTGTGTGCATCTCCAACTGCGACAAGATCACCCCTGGCATGCTGATGGCCTCCTTGCGCCTCAACATCCCGGTGATTTTCGTTTCCGGCGGGCCGATGGAAGCAGGCAAGACCAAGCTCGCCAGCCACGGTCTGGATCTGGTAGACGCCATGGTGATCGCCGCCGACTCCAGCGCTTCTGACGAGAAAGTTGCCGAGTACGAGCGCAGCGCTTGCCCGACGTGCGGTTCGTGCTCCGGCATGTTCACTGCCAACTCTATGAACTGCCTGACCGAAGCCCTGGGTCTGGCCTTGCCGGGCAACGGCTCGGCACTGGCTACCCACAGCGACCGCGAACAATTGTTCCTGCAAGCCGGACGCACCATCGTTGATCTGTGCCGCCAGTACTACGTCGAGAACGACGAGTCGGTATTGCCGCGCAATATCGCCAACTTCAAGGCGTTCGAAAACGCCATGACGCTGGACATCGCCATGGGCGGTTCGACCAACACCATCCTGCACTTGCTGGCTGCGGCCCAAGAAGCCGAAATCGACTTCGACCTTAAAGACATCGACCGCCTGTCACGTCATGTGCCGCAGCTGTGCAAAGTGGCGCCGAACATCCAGAAGTACCACATGGAAGACGTGCACCGTGCAGGCGGCATCTTCTCTATTCTGGGTTCGCTGGCCCGCGGCGGCCTGCTGCACACCGATTTGCCGACCGTACACAGCAAGACCATGGCCGAAGGCATCGCCAAATGGGACATCACCCAGACTGACGACGAAGCCGTGCACACGTTCTTCCGTGCAGGCCCGGCCGGTATCCCGACGCAAACCGCGTTCAGCCAGTCGACCCGCTGGGACACCCTCGACGACGACCGTGAAAACGGCTGCATCCGCAGTGTCGAGCACGCCTACTCGCAAGAAGGCGGCCTGGCCGTGCTGTACGGCAACATCGCTCTGGATGGTTGCGTGGTTAAAACCGCGGGCGTCGACGAGTCGATCCACGTGTTCGAAGGCAACGCCAAGATCTTCGAAAGCCAGGACAGCGCCGTGCGCGGCATTCTGGCGGACGAAGTACAGGCCGGCGACATCGTGATCATCCGTTACGAAGGCCCTAAAGGCGGCCCGGGCATGCAAGAGATGCTCTACCCGACGTCGTACCTGAAATCCAAAGGCCTGGGCAAAGCCTGTGCGCTGCTCACCGACGGTCGTTTCTCGGGCGGTACTTCGGGCCTGTCCATCGGTCATGCTTCACCGGAAGCAGCCGCTGGTGGCGCGATTGGCCTGGTGCAGGACGGCGACAAAGTGCTGATCGACATCCCGAACCGTTCGATCAACCTGTTGATCAGCGACGAAGAGATGGCAGCCCGTCGTGCCGAGCAAGACAAGAAAGGCTGGAAGCCGGTGGAAGTGCGTCCGCGCAAAGTCACCACGGCCCTCAAGGCCTATGCGTTGCTGGCCACCAGCGCCGACAAGGGCGCGGTGCGTGATAAAGCGCTGTTGGACAAATTGGTGCCATAAGCCAATACGTTGAACAAAAATCCCGGCCATGTGCCGGGATTTTTGGTTCATACACCAACTCTGTAGCAGTTGCCGTAGGAACGAGGCTGCGTTCGGCGGCAAAGCCGTCGTGAAATCAGACACTTCGGTACATCAGAAATATTGAAGACTCAGGTTTACGACGACTACGTCGCCGAACGCAGCCTTCGTCCCTCGGCAGCTGCTACGTCACTACTGGATCTGATCCGGCTTGACGATTACCCAGTTTTTATCCGCCGTTACCGGCAACCCCTCTTTGGCTTGCGCCGCCGCATTCTTGGCCATCATGCCTTCCAGTTGCGCCATGTATTTGTCTTTGCGGTTGATCCACAAGTGCACCCCGCCCTTGGCCACGTCCACGCCGTGAAATAGCATATAGCCATCACTGGACGGCGTATCGCCGCCCACCAGCACCGGCTTTTTCCACTGGTCGATATAGGTCAGGATCGCCGCCTGCTTGCCCGCCATCCATGTCGCCGGAGTCCACAGATAAGGGGTCAACTCCAGCCCCAGGTTGGCTTTCTCGTTGTATGTACCGGCGCTGATCTGTTTGCGGGCAGTGGTCAGCTCACCAGTTTTGCGGTCCTTGAGCAGCGTACTCACGCCAATCACGTTTTGCGGTTTGACGTTGTAACCGTACTTGGGATCGGCCGCGACCATGCGCACCAGCTCTTCCGAAGCCGCGGTCATGACATAGACCTCAATGCCGTTTTCCATCAGTTTGTTGAACAGTTCGACCTGTCCGGTAAACACCTTGGGCGGCTGAACCTCGGAGGTCTTGACCACATCCCCCTCGAAGTAAGTCACTGGCACCGGTTTGCCCGAGGCCATCAGCTCATCCACGTAACCCTTGAGCTGTTGCAGGGTAAAGCCGGAAAACACCTGGGCCACCCACGGGTAACACACCATGTCGTCCACTTCGCACAAGCGATAGTAGTAACTGAACAGGCTTTCTTTATGTTCGGCAGTGTCTTTGAACGGGATCAGTTTGAGCGACGGGTCGAGACTGTCACGGGTGATCAGGCCCTTGTTTTCCATAAACGGCAGCAGCGCTTCTTCCAGATCGTTGCGGTAGCTGGTGTTATCCATGTCAAAGACCGCGAAATTACCCTTGTTCGCGTTGGCCGCAATCATGGCGTCCAGTTGCCTGGCCTGATCGGCGGGCCAGTGTTTGAGTTCTGTGGCCAACACCTGGCCCGCAAGCCCCATACACAGAGTTAACGCTGTCAGCTTGGCAGTCAGGTTCATCAGCTATGCTCCTAGTCAAAAGCACAGACGCTAACAAACCTGTATGACAGTTTTTGGCTTGGCCACGACTATCATCGTCCTGTCTGCGTCACCTGCTTATTCCAAAAACCTTGGTTGTCATTCCACATCGGTATATTTGTAGATATATCAACCTGTTACGATTTCCGGTTCGCAATAGTTACATCCAAGACTGGTACAAGTCGTCCCCTCGGAGCTTTCATGAATTTCCCGCTGATCCTCAATCTGCTGGTGTTCCTCGCGTTGCTGTTCGGCTTGTCGCTGACCCGCCACACTGCGTGGAGCCTGGCGAAAAAAGTCTTGCTGGCACTGGTTATAGGCGTGGTCTTCGGCCTGTGCCTGCACCTGACCTACGGTACAGACAGCCCGACACTGAAAGCCTCCATTGGCTGGTTCGACCTGGTCGGCAGTGGCTACGTGCAATTGCTGCAAATGATCGTGATACCGCTGGTATTCGCCTCGATCCTCAGCGCCGTAGCCCGTCTGCATAACGCTTCGTCCCTCGGCAAGATCAGCTTCCTGACCATCGGCACATTGCTGTTTACCACCATGATCGCGGCATTGATCGGTATCGGCCTGACCAACCTGTTCGGCCTCACCGCCGATGGCCTGGTGGCCGGTGCTGCAGAAATGAGCCGCCTGCAAGTGATCCAGAGCGACTACGCGGGCAAGGTGTCGGACCTGAACGTGCCACAACTGCTGCTGTCGTTTATCCCGCAAAACCCGTTTGCCGACCTGGCCCGTGCCAAGCCGACCTCGATCATCAGCGTGGTGATTTTCGCGGCATTCCTGGGCATCGCCGCGTTGCAGCTGTTCAAGGACGAGCCGGAAAAAGGCGGCAAGATCCTCAGCGCCATCGATACCCTGCAAGCCTGGGTGATGCGCCTGGTGCGCCTGGTGATGAAACTGACCCCCTACGGCGTACTGGCCTTGATGACCAAAGTGGTCGCCATGTCCAACGTGCAGGACATCATCAAACTCGGCAGCTTTGTGGTGGTGTCCTACATCGCGCTGGCGCTGATGTTTGTGATTCACGGCGTGATCGTGTCGTTTTCCGGGGTTAACCCGCTGCGCTTCTTCCGCAAGGTATGGCCGGTTCTGACCTTTGCTTTCACCAGCCGTTCGAGCGCGGCCAGCATCCCGTTGAGCATCGAAGCGCAAACCCGACGCCTGGGCATTCCGTCTTCGATCGCCAGCTTTGCCGCTTCGTTTGGCGCGACCATTGGCCAGAACGGCTGTGCCGGTCTGTACCCGGCCATGCTGGCGGTGATGGTTGCCCCGACCGTGGGCATCAATCCGCTGGACCCTGTGTGGATCGCATCGCTGGTGGCCATCGTGACCTTGAGTTCGGTAGGCGTGGCCGGTGTGGGCGGTGGTGCAACCTTCGCTGCACTGATCGTGTTGCCGGCCATGGGCTTGCCGGTGTCGCTGGTGGCGCTGCTGATTTCGGTCGAGCCGTTGATCGACATGGGCCGTACGGCACTGAACGTCAGCGGTTCGATGGTGGCAGGCACCGTCACCAGCCAGATCCTGCACCAGACCGACAAGGCCATCCTGGCTGAAGACGATCATGGTGATCTGGCGCACGCTTAAAAGCTTGCCCTAACCCTCTCCCGGAGGGAGAGGGGATTAAAGGCAAAAGCAGATTTGCGTAACACCACAGATCAGCCCCCTCTCCCTCCGGGAGAGGGTTGGGGTGAGGGGCTTTTTGTAACTAAGCCCTTTCCCACACCTCAAAACTGAACGCCGGCTTGCCCTCTGCAGCCTCGTGCAATTCCTCTGATACCCGTTTCCACTGCGCCTGATCGAACTCAGGGAACCACGCATCGCCTTCCGGGCTCAGGCCCACTCGCGTCAGGTACAACCGGTCGGCATCCACCAATCCCTGGGTGTACAACTGCGCGCCGCCAATCAGCATCACTTCACTGACGCCTTGCTCGATTGCCCACGCCTCGGCACGCTCCACAGCCGCCTCAAGGGATGCAAATACCTCGGCACCTTCAAGCTGCAAGCCGGTCTGACGACTGACCACCAGATTAAGCCGGCCCGGCAACGGGCGACCGAGCGAATCCCAGGTCTTGCGACCCATGATGATCGGCTTGCCCAGGGTGGTGGCCTTGAAATATTTGAAATCCGCTGGCAAATGCCACGGCATGCTGTTGTCGACGCCAATCACGCGGTTTTCAGCGAGTGCCGCGATCAGGCTAAGGGGGAGTGTTTTTTTCATGGCGCCGAGGATACCAGAGCCACCCGCGCCGACAGTACCCTGCCTGACTAACAGCGGTTATGCTCATGGCTCACTTGAATGGACTGGCCTGTGAATCAACTTTCCCCATTACAACGCCTCTGGCTGACCGAGACCGTGCGCCTGCGCGAAGAACACGCCGGCCCGCTGGACGATCTTGAAGCCAATCGGCGCGCCCGCACCAGCGCCGGCGACCTGCCCACACGCCTGCAAAACCGTGCCCTGTGGCTGGCGGAACGGGATGGCTTGCTCGCCGCCATGCAGCACTGGCTGCAAGGTGCGCGGCTGGCGCTGCTGGTATTGGCCGTACTGGCGGTGCTCAGCGGCGCCGGTCTGGCCTTTGCTGCCCTGGGCGACGGGCAAACCCCGGTTAATGTGTTCTGGGCGCTGGGCAGCCTGCTTGGCCTCAATCTGATCCTGCTGTTGAGCTGGGCGCTGGGCCTGCTGTTTGCCGGTGAACACGGCGCCAGCCTCGGCCGCCTGTGGCTGTGGCTCAGCGAAAAACTCGCCCGCGACGCCAAGGCCGCACAACTGGCCCCCGCCTTATTGCTGTTGCTGCAACGGCGCAAGCTCAATCGCTGGGCACTCGGCACGCTGGTCAACGGCCTGTGGTTGCTGGCGATGCTCAGCGCGTTGGTGATGATGCTGCTGCTAATGGCCACCCGCCGTTACGGGTTTATCTGGGAAACCACGATTCTTGGTGCCGATGTGTTTGTCGCCGCCACCCGCGCCCTTGGCGCCCTGCCCAACTGGCTGGGCATGAGCGTACCCACCGTGGAGATGATCCGCATCAGCAACGACACCAACCTCTATGACAATGAACTGGTGCGTCAGGCATGGGCAGTCTGGCTGGTGGGCGTGGTCCTTATTTACGGGGTGATTCCGCGTCTGCTACTGGCGGCATTCTGCCTGTGGCGCTGGAATGCCGGGCGCAACGCACTGCAACTTGACCTTAATCTGCCCGGTTACAGCCAGCTGCGCGAGCGTCTGATGCCCAGCAGCGAGCGCCTGGGCGTAAATGACATAGCCCCCGAGCAGTTGCATAACGTGCAGGCCGGGCACAGCGACCTGCACACCGATGGCGCCTTGATCGTGGCCATCGAGCTGGACGATCAACACCCTTGGCCACCCACGTTGCCGGCTACGGTCAAGGATGCGGGCATTCTCGACAGCCGCGAATCCAGGCAAAAACTGCTCGAACAAATGACCCGTTTCCCCCCGGCGCGCCTGGCCATTGCCTGCGACCCGCGACGCTCGCCGGACCGTGGCAGCCTGGCGCTGATCGGCGAACTGGCCCGCAGTGCCCGCGAAACCCGCATATGGCTACTGCAAGCCCCCCCCGGCCAGGCACTGGACGCTGATCGCCTGGGCGACTGGCACACGGCGCTGGAGAAACTGGGTTTACCGTTCGCCGCCAGCGCCCCCCTGAACTGGCTGGAGACAGGCCATGACTAAGCCACTGACGCTGGCCGTGGTGGGCCATACCAATGTCGGCAAAACCTCGTTGCTGCGGACCCTGACCCGAGATGTCGGTTTTGGTGAAGTGTCCCATCGTCCCAGCACCACGCGCCATGTCGAAGGCGCACGGCTGTCGGTCGACGGCGAGCCGTTGCTGGAGCTGTACGACACGCCGGGGCTGGAAGATGCCATCGCCCTGCTCGACTACCTTGAGCGCCTCGACCACCCCGGCGAACGCCTGGATGGGCCGGCGCGGGTGGCGCGCTTTCTCGAAGGCAGCGAGGCGCGCCAGCGCTTTGAGCAGGAAGCCAAGGTGTTGCGCCAACTGCTGGCCTCGGACGCCGGGCTGTATGTGATCGACGCCCGCGAGCCGGTGCTGGCCAAGTACCGCGACGAACTCAGCGTACTGGCCAGTTGTGGCAAACCGCTGCTGCCGGTGCTCAACTTTGTCAGCAGCCCGCAGCACCGCGAGCCCGAGTGGCGCGAAGCCCTGGCCCGTCTAGGCCTGCATGCACTGGTACGCTTCGACAGCGTGGCCCCGCCCGAAGATGGCGAACGCCGTTTATATGAAAGCCTGGCGCTGCTGCTGGAGCATTCGCGGGGCGCGCTGCAACGACTGATTACCGATCAGGAGGCCCAGCGTGAAGCCCGCAAGCACAGCGCCCTGCGCCTGATTGCCGAACTGCTGATCGACTGCGCCGCCTGCCGACGCAGCGTGGCCAGCGAAAAAACCGCCGAACAACAAGCTACCCAGCAGTTGCGCGAAACGATTCGCCAACGCGAGCAACGCTGCGTAGAAGCCCTGCTCAAGCTGTACGGTTTTCGCACCAGCGATGCGGCGGCCAGCGACTTGCCGCTACTCGACGGGCGCTGGGGCGATGACTTGTTCAACCCCGAGACGCTCAAGCATCTGGGCGTGCGGGTCGGTAGCGGGATTGCCGCAGGTGCTGCGGCCGGGGCTGGCGTGGACTTGATGGTGGGCGGCCTGACGCTGGGCGCGGCGGCGCTGGTGCGAAAACCGTACAGCTTGAGCAGGGCTTCTACGC
>NZ_WIWH01000120.1:0-374 GCF_009600035.1 Pseudomonas sp. FSL R10-2964
CATAGAAACAATGTGTCGGCAGGTGCTATGCTCGGCCACATGGAAAAGGGGGCCGAAAATGGCGCATAAAAAAACCCCTGTGAACCCTTCCAACTTGACGGGCGGGGAGTTCACAGGGGCTGACGAAGCTAGGCTTCTGGGTGAAAGAATAACACGCTACGGCGTGGCTCATGCAAGGTCTCGAGAGATGCTCGATTACCTTCGTGAAGAACCCTCCCAGACGAGCATCAAGACCGCCGCCGGCCTCGCCAGTTGCGGGAACTACCTGCACTTTCGGGAGTATTTCACCGTGGGCAAGGTTCGACTGCACAGCGCCTCGTTCTGTCGTCAGCATCTGGTTTGTCCTCTCTGTGCGATCCGCCGAGGAGCGAAGG
>NZ_WIWH01000121.1:0-372 GCF_009600035.1 Pseudomonas sp. FSL R10-2964
AAGCCCTATTTGTGGGAGCGAGCCTGCTCGCGAACGACCTTCGCGAGCAGGCTCGCTCCCACAGTTGCAGTGTTCCTGTAGCAGCTGACGAGGAACGAAGGCTGCGTTCGGCGTGATGCGGCACTCCGACGAAGTCGTCGCAAAATCAGGCAATGGGTTGTGTCAGTTACACCAGGTTCTCAGGGTTTACGGTTGTTTGATCTTGTTTGACTGGTGTGTTGAGTACATATCCGGCATTCGTGTCTAACCGAGATATTGGTTTCGCTCTTACAGCGAGTCACTTTTTCCAGACGCCGTGTACGGACCGGACACATGGTTGACGGGTGTGCGGGGACATGGTGGACACTTTTCGGCGAGCCAACTTCGCCGGAA
>NZ_WIWH01000122.1:0-360 GCF_009600035.1 Pseudomonas sp. FSL R10-2964
GTCAAGGGGTGTATTCGTTTTAGCAATTAAATCCGGCTCAAAGGCAGATAGCCCAAAACTCGAACAGCGCATTGCAAACTATACCGGTGAGCTTGGTATCGGAAGTGCGGGATTTGCGGCGTTAGAATTTTGGCTGCTGAAGTTAATTAAAGATTGCCCTCTTTCGAACAGTAAAACATTTCTTGCGATGGTAGATGCTATGTTGGAAGCATTTAGACCTTGGAACGATGGCGATCCTTTTAACAGTTTCCATCCCCGCCGCGTACTTTCATAATTTCACCTGCGCAGATAGGCCGTCAAATTCACATCTGCCTTTCGTCGCACCGAGCTGCCTGCCAGTAGCGGACACCTACACTTGAA
>NZ_WIWH01000123.1:0-343 GCF_009600035.1 Pseudomonas sp. FSL R10-2964
GCCCCGCCATTGCCGATTTGATCGCCAATTAGCCCGCCTTTGAGCGGGCTTTTTTGTGGTGCGCCAGTCACGGCGCTACGCGCCATGCCTGGCGCTGTTTAGCTCACTGTGGTGGTGAGCCAAACGACTTGGAGGGGAAAGTCCTCTACACACCCGGCAAGGGGAAGTGTTAGCCAGAGGTAAGGGTGTCGCGGGTGACTGCGAATCTGAAGGAAGCCCGAGGCAAAATGCTGGCCTGACGAACAGGAAGCGGATGAGGCGGCACAGCGGGGTAAGACGGCCACAATCGTCAAAGCCCGATACTTGCACGGAACGCTGTGACGTAGATCCGACAGGCATAAGC
>NZ_WIWH01000124.1:0-340 GCF_009600035.1 Pseudomonas sp. FSL R10-2964
CGTATGCAGCACACTCATTCGCTCGAGCTGCAGGTCATACGAGGAGCGACCAATCGCCCCGCCGGGAAATGGCATTCAGAGCAAGGCGATTTGTTCACGGCAGCGCCGGTTGCGAGCGGCTTTGTGGTCATGCCCAAGCGCTGGGTGGTGGAACGGACTCATGCCTGGAATGAGCGAGCCAGGCGGCTGATCATGCACCACGATCGGTTACTGGATGTGAGTGAGGCTTGGGTATGGCTGGCTGAGGCTCGCATGCTCGCTCGTCGACTTACTACTTGATTTTGTCTACACCCTCTAGGGAAACTCTGAAGAAGACTTCCAGATTTTGGCAAAATACCCG
>NZ_WIWH01000125.1:0-332 GCF_009600035.1 Pseudomonas sp. FSL R10-2964
GAGCCGGATTTGAACCGACGACCTTCGGGTTATGAGCCCGACGAGCTACCAGACTGCTCCATCCCGCGTCTGTGGGGCGCACTTTACAGTGATGGGCGGGGGAGTCAACCTTTAATGTATAAATGAGTTAAATAAGATCAAAGCTGGCATTGATTTTGGATATGGGCAGTTCGGTCCGTAGCAGCTGCTACGGGGTGGGAGGCAGCACAAAACACACGCGCACAAAAAAGGCCACTCTTTCGAGTAGCCTTTTTCGATGTTTGGTTGCGGGAGCCGGATTTGAACCGACGACCTTCGGGTTATGAGCCCGACGAGCTACCAGACTGCTCCAT
>NZ_WIWH01000126.1:0-326 GCF_009600035.1 Pseudomonas sp. FSL R10-2964
ATTTACGACTCACGCCAAGCTTGCGGGCCAGTTCGGTCTCGGTCATGTGGTCTTGATGTTCCAGAACGAAGTGCTGGAAGTAGTCTTCCAGTGACAGGTCTTCGGTCGGGTCCAGGCTGGTGTTACCGCTGCTGATGCTCTGTTGCGGGGCCAGGCCGATAAAGTCGTCGTCTTGCAAGTCGCTCAGTTCGATGTCGATACCCAGCAGGTCGGCCGAGATTTCCGGGCTTTCGCACAGGATCACGGCGCGCTCTACGGCGTTCTCCAGCTCACGAACGTTACCCGGCCATGAGTAATGGCTGATGGCGCGCTCTGCGTCAGGGGCG
>NZ_WIWH01000127.1:0-306 GCF_009600035.1 Pseudomonas sp. FSL R10-2964
TAGTCATAAACATAACCGTTTGCCTATCCCTTATCGTAAGGGGGAAACGGTGTCCTGTCTTTCATGGGGCTCGTCCATCACCCATGGTCTCCTCAAAGTCCCACGAGGCGCCCTAAGCGTCAGTAGTGGGCAATCTATGCACCACACCGGAACCTCTTTGCTGTCCGCCATTCAGCACAAAGGCATTCCTACAGTCCCCGCCAAGTTAACGCCCACAGGACTGTGAAACTGGACGAGCCCCATGAAAGACAGGACACCGTTTCCCCCTTACGATAAGGGATAGGCAAACGGTTATGTTTATGACTA
>NZ_WIWH01000128.1:0-298 GCF_009600035.1 Pseudomonas sp. FSL R10-2964
AGTCGGTTAGAATACCGGCCTGTCACGCCGGGGGTCGCGGGTTCGAGTCCCGTCCGCTGCGCCATATTCTGAACACAAGCCCCTTGAACGCTTGTGATCAACAAAAAGCCTGCCTTGTGCAGGCTTTTTTGTGTATGCATGTTTTCTTTGATTGATAAAAAATTCAAATAAAACAACCACTTACGCGAATAGTGTGAGAGAATGCGCCCCGCAACGAAAGTGAAGTACAAGGGTGATTAGCTCAGCTGGGAGAGCATCTGCCTTACAAGCAGAGGGTCGGCGGTTCGATCCCGTCATC
>NZ_WIWH01000129.1:0-297 GCF_009600035.1 Pseudomonas sp. FSL R10-2964
TTCTAACGCATATACTTATTGCGAGCAATACTATTGCGAAAAAATTGTGAGTTGTGTTATGGAGGAAATTGAAGACCGCAGTAAAAAGCTTGGTTATATTTGTTGTGATCTTTTTAGCGAGCTTGCTTCTTCAGAAAAAGCCGCTAAGAAAGCGAAAGAGGATAATATTCGTGAGCCGCTAAACCAAGATCAGTATCAGGAGTTAGCGTCTTCTGAAATTCATAAATTCTTGAAATTTATCGATGAAAAATTCGGATTGAGTTTTATTCAAAAAGATATTTTAGACCAATTTACTAG